>JANOCH010000594.1:0-3448 GCA_031412015.1 Chitinophagaceae bacterium | reverse complement strand
CGTCTTTTTCTTTTACTGTCAGGGTTTCGTTGGATAAAAAATGATCAATTCTTTCCGTAGCGGCCAAACGCCCTGTTTGTTCATCAAGATATATTTTCACCAGGTAATCTCCACCGGCTCGCATAAAACTTATTTGTTGCGATTTTGGTACAAACAGGTCTTTCATTAATCCCCAGTCTAAAAAAGCACCATGCCCTGTAACACTAACCACTGTCAGCTTAACAATGTCTCCCAGTATCCCTTTTGGTTGTAATGTTGTGGCAATAACACGGTCTTCACCATCATGGTATAAAAAAACCTTTACCTCGTCACCGGGCCTGGTACCACGCGGTACAAAACGTTTCGGTAACAGGATACCATCTTTGCCATCATCCAAAAAAACACCCATGGGTTTTTCTTTGGTCACTTTCAGTAAATTATATTCTCCGATTTTTATCATGTAACTGTATTGAACCAATATGCAAAGGTAGCGGAATCCGTTCCCCTGGAATGGCTGGTTTAGCACCTCAAAGACTGATTTCATAATCTTTCACATTTCATTCCCCGATAATTCTTTTCCTTTGCTGTCAAAAGAAGACAAGTAAACCGCTAGGGGTAGATATTTGCAAACTTTAAATCATTATATTTTCCGCCGGCTGGTGGAACAGGAAGATGGGAAAAATAGATTGGTATATACTGAAGAGTCTCCTGGTCACTTTTGTGTTCTGCATGTTATTATTCATGGTGGTAGCTGTCGCGGTGGATACGAGTGAAAAAGCGGATGATTTTGTTAAAACAGGTCTCAGTACAGAGCAGATCATTAAGCAATATTATTTTGGATTTGTTCCCTTTATCTGGGGACTGCTTTTTCCTTTGTTTGTTTTTATCTCCGTCATTTTTTTTACCAGCCGTATGGCGTCCCGCTCAGAGATCATTGCGATATTGGCCAGCGGAACGAGTTACAACAGGATGCTGCGCCCTTATCTAATTTGCGGATTACTCCTTGGCATTGTACTCTGGTTTGGCAACCGGTATCTTATTCCTAAGGCCAATGGTATTCGCAGCGCTTTTCAAAGTACTTATTTTGACAGGAACGACCCCTCCAAAAATATTCAGCTTAGCAGTTGCCGGAACTGTTTTTATCGTCGTATAGATTCCATTACCTACCTTGGCATCAAAAATTACGATACGGCTACCAAAATGGGCAGCCCTTTTTTCCTGGACAGGGTGCGGAATGACAAAGTTGCCTATAATCTTCGGGCCAGCACCATTCAATGGGTCGACTCCATAAAAAAATGGAAATTGATAAGGGCCGTCGAAAGAAGGGTAGATAGTATGGGTGAAGTAAGCAATAGTTATGAGAACTTGTTTCTAAATATCAGTCTAAAGCCTGAGGAACTGCGCCGGGATGATTATTTAAAGGACAGGCTGACCACCCCGGAGTTGGCTGCTTTTATCGAGCGGGAAGAAATGCGGGGCACGGAAGGGTTAAGTGCATTAAAAGTGGAACAATACCGTCGAACGGCGACACCGGTAGCTGTTTTAGTGCTTACTTTGATAGGTGTCGTACTGGCCAGCCGCAAAACCCGCGGCGGAAGTGGTAAACATCTCGCGATTGGAATTATTACCGCAGCTCTCTTTATCATGTCCGACCGGTTTTCTACTGTATTTGCCACCAAGAGCGATTTCCCCCCTTTGCTGGCAGCCTGGGTACCCAATATCATATTTTCTTTTGTGGCGTTCTGGATGTACAAAAGGGCACCTAAATAACAAACATAGTCTTGCCGGCTGCGTGTTTAATGTGTTATGGCTTTCGACAATTTTCAATGAACAATTTCCCGTAATTCTTTGAGCCAATAACTGAAATCCAGCGTCGTTGACGCCTTTCCTGTCGAACATTTTTTGTTCTGGCAAACGGCATTGCCTAACTTTAGCCCCTCGCGTTAACGCATTGAATTTTTTAAAAAATCTGTCATGGGAATACTAAAAGAGAGGTTTAAAGCAAAGGCCGATCAGCTGGGTGCAGAGGTCAAAGATCTGTTGAAGGAACATGGTAATAAAGTGATCGGCGAAGTGCAATTATCACAGATCTACCAGGGTATGAGGGGTATGACAGGCCTCGTGACAGAGACCTCGCTGTTAGATGCCCAGGAAGGTATTCGCTTTCGTGGCTATACTATCCCTGAATTACAGGAAAAATTGCCCAGGGTTCCGGGTGGCTCCGAGCCATTACCGGAAGGACTGTTTTACTTAATGCTTATCGGCGAACTTCCCACTGAAGAAGATGTACATCATGTAACTTCTGTATTGCAACGTCGCAGCCATGTTCCCAATCATGTATTCGATACCATTGAAGCGTTGCCGGTAACCGCCCACCCGATGACGCAATTCGTAGTAGCGGTAATGGCTTTGCAGACCGAAAGCCAGTTTGCTAAAAAATACGCGGCTGGTATGAATAAAAAAGATTACTGGGAGGCTGTATTTGATGACTCAATGGACCTGATAGCAAGACTACCCCGAGTTGCGGCCTATATATACCGGCGGAAGTATAAAAAAGGAGATCATATACAACCCAATGGTTTGCTTGACTGGGCCGGCAATTTTGCTCATATGCTGGGGTACGAGGATAATACTTTTAAAGCATTGATGCGTTTATACATGACCATTCACGCCGATCATGAAGGCGGAAATGTTTCAGCACATGCTACACACCTGGTGGGATCAGCATTAAGTGACCCGTATTTGAGTTTTGCTGCTGGTATGAATGGTTTGGCGGGCCCCCTGCATGGACTAGCCAACCAGGAAGTGATCAAATGGATCTTTGAAATGCAGGAAGAATTGGGAACAGAAGAACCGACCAAAGACCAGATATCAGAGTATGTAAAGAAAACACTGAAAGAGGGTAAAGTGGTGCCCGGATATGGCCACGCGGTGTTGCGTAAGACCGATCCAAGGTTTACCGCCCAAATGGAATTTGGTAAAAAGCACATGCCGGATGATAAACTGGTCAACACCGTTTGGAATATATATGAGGTCGTGCCGCCTATTTTGCAATCAATGGGAAAGATCAAAAATCCCTGGCCTAATGTGGATGCGCATAGTGGTTCACTGTTAGTCCATTTTGGATTGAAAGAATATGAATATTATACGGTATTATTTGGAGTAAGCCGTGCATTAGGAGTATTGGCCAGCCTCTGTTGGGACAGGGCCCTCGGATTTGCCCTGGAGCGGCCGAAATCCGTTACCACCGACCTGGTGAAAAAATGGCTGAAAGGAGAAGATAATATTTGGGGAGATTAAACCCCATTTCAACATATTCAGAAAGCCCTTGTAAACTAACAGGGGCTTCCTTTATTTAAATTTGGCTGGTATTTTCTGACCAATTAATTATAAGGATAATTATACCTTTAATTAATATCTGTTACCTGATATTTATTATCTGAATATTCTGGTACGATTTTTTATATTC
>JANOCH010000593.1:0-7862 GCA_031412015.1 Chitinophagaceae bacterium | reverse complement strand
GGCGGCACCTTATTTCTGGACGAAGTCGCCAATCTTTCACTGGATGTGCAGGCTACATTGCTTCGGGTTATCCAGGAGCGAAAATTTAAAAGAGTGGGTGGCAATAAGGAAACGAACGTTGATGTAAGGCTTATCGTCGCCTCCAATGAAAATCTCCAGGATGCTTATCGAAAAGGAAAATTCCGTGAAGATCTTTATCACCGGTTCAACGAGTTCTCCATAAATCTTCCGTCACTTAGAAGCCGTAAAGATGATATTTTATTATTTGCGGATTTTTTCCTGGCAAAGACCAATATTGAGCTGGATAAAGATGTCATCGGGTTTGAGGACAATGTACTTCAAACATTCTTGCAATATAGCTGGCCAGGTAACCTGAGAGAGTTTAGAAATGTGGTCCGTCGAGCTGTACTGTTAACGCCGCCAGGGGAAAAGATAAATGCCAGTTCCCTGCCATGGGAAATAAGTAATACCGATCCGGTGTTGATGCCTGAAAATAGTGAGCATAAGCCTATGTCGGTAGCATCATCGCCTTCCCCAAAAAAAGAGCTTGATTTGAAAGACGCCGCCAGCAAAGCGGAGTATGAAACAATAATGGCAGTACTTCAACAGGTAAATTTCAATAAGAAGAAAGCGGCCGAAGTGTTGAAAATAGACAGGAAAACACTTTATAATAAAATAAAGAATTTCCAGGATTAATATTATTGCATTTATAAAAAAGCCCGGGTATTTAAAAATATCCGGGCTTTTTTGTTAGTATAGTAACGTATTAGTGCACAAGAATTTTCTTGGTAAATACTGTTTTATTATTCTGGTCTATTATTGTTACCAGGTAAAAGCCTTTGCCAGACAGAGCAGGTAACTGGAAGTTCTCCGTTTGGCCTTCACCTTTAATATTTGTTTTCGTTCTTGATACCAGTTGGCCCAGCACATCTTTGACCTGAACCGTATAATTTCCTTCCGCAAGATTGAATTGAACAGTGAATTTATTATTCGTTACCGGGTTAGGATACAGCTGAACTCTCCCATCATCGGTTTCTTCAATGGCTTTTAACAGGCGAACAAATGGCATTTGTTTTCTTGTTGCCAGCAGATTACTGGTAGCCAGATCGGCGGTGCGCCAGGCCCCGGCAGATTTTATAGGAGTAGCCGCAAGCGTTTTAATATCTACCGTATAAATGCTACTGTTGTCCACTGCACTGGAAATAAGCACCTGGTTTTTATTATCCACCGCTGAACCATTGACGGTGTAAGTAGCCGGTAGCCCTGACACCGTTCCTAAATGGGTGGCTACTTTTGTTCCGATATTTATTTTGAAAACGTTGGTTCTGTTAGAGAAAAGATACAGGTTGCCATCATCGTCGGCTATCATATCACCTCCAAAACTGTTACAGGAGTTATGAATGGAAACCGTTTTGTTTCCCGGATCGTCCACTAACGCACCCATATCAATCACGCTGATCTTTTTGCCGGTGCTAAACTGCAAAAGATGATTAGCATCATTTGTCAGAGCGTAGCCTTTGCCATCGTCGCCGATCGCCATGCGGGTTACGATATTGCTTTGATCGGTCGCTTTTGTTTTTATACCGGTAAATTCAGAACCGGTAACAAAATACACTTTCATTGATTTAAGATCGATGTAACGAAGCTGATCAATAAACATAGGAGTGTAATAAAGCCGGTTATTTCTTTTATCTAAAGCGATTGCCGCAACACCAGTTCCAAAAGCCGCATTGGCTGTAGTACCAAACCTGGCATCTTTTAATGGTTCCAATAATTGTTTTTTAGTTGCATCGTCGTAGGCAAGAGTTGAAGCGTCATTGCCATTGAGGACAACTTCGCTGAAAGCACCAGTCTTGAGATCTACTTTTCTTAGGAAGCTCCAGTTGGCTCCTTCTTTATTTACATCGGTAATAGCATAGGCAAATCTATCCTGGCTCTTGGCCATGAGGGCGGAAAAAACACTGATAAGGAAGAAGGGTAAAATTTTTCTCATAAACTAAAATTTGACTTAAATGATTGTTCGGTCTATTAAGTTACAAATATTCCACTTGAGAAAGAATTTCTTTTTTGATAAAAAGCAGTGTTTTAACGGGAGATAGAGTAAATAAAAAAACCCCTCCGCGATGGGCCTGGAGGGGCGAGTTATAAAAACCCTGAGCATTATTTTGTAACTCAGCGGGTTACTGAAAATTTGATCACGGATGACTCTCCGTCGTTTATCATTTGAAGTACATAAGTTCCGCGTTGCAATTTGTCCAGGTTGTTGATGGTTATCGTATTATTACCATCATACACCTTACTTTTTTGTTGAAGCACCGTTTTGCCTAAAAGGTCTACCACTTTGAAATCAACAGTTGTGGGACGTGATGCGGCAAAGCGAACACTGGTAGCGCCACTTACGATCGGGTTAGGACTGATCATAATGCCATTAATGGTTTTGGCTTCTTTTTTTACCAGTACAATCGGGCTATACGTAAACTTACCATCTATGTCCACCATTTTCAAGCGGTAATAAAAAATTGAACCGCTTACAGTAGTAAGATCATCATCATAGTCGTAGCTATTACGACCACTTCTTCCCCATGCTCTTTTTTCACCTACTATGGCAAAATCACTCCCGGTAGAACTTCTTTCTATCATGAATTTTTCAAAGTTCACTTCATTTTCAGAAGCCCATTTGAGTGAGGCCAGCTGATTGCTGTAAGTTGCCGAAAAACTGATCAGGTCAACAGGTAATGTAGATAGTGATGGGAAGTTGAAGCAGCCCAGTCTTGATCCGTACTGGCGTACCGGCCTGCCAACATTATTGCCTGCATTATAATCATAGCCCATACGAAAAGTAATACTTGGCTGAGCGGTAGCATACGAAAAGGAAGATGCCACTTGTGCGCAACGGGAAACGCCATTTCTTTCATAAATAGTTCCTGCAAAGCCAGTCCAGTCTACTGCGGCATCTGTATAGTCATAACCTGCCAATTCGGTAACTCCATTAGATAATACTACAGGGTTAGTGGCATTGATTTTTTGTGCCAGGCCTGTCTCACGAAACCAGCTTCCAGCAATTCCGCTGTTTACGTTTCCGGCATTACTGCCATCAATATCATAATGTACATAGTTCAGATTCAGCAGGCTTGTTGAGGTGGCAAAGTCTGCATCGGTTCCACTATTGGTCCCGGTCGAATTTCTGTAAAACCTCATGGTGAACTGTACATAACCTCTGCGGTTAGTTCCATTCAGGTTTTGATCAGGGCTGATGCGCGGTGCAAAGAAACTGCCAATAGAAACGCCGGCATGGTCAACGGCGGCATCATCATCTATATTATCCAGCGTGGCATTTGAGAGGCCATCAATGGTTACTTCAGCATTGACGGTAACTGTACCAACCGTCGCCATATTCCGGTAACGCCATACGGCATTCGGGCCAAGATGATTACCTGAATTTCCACGGTGGTAAACTCCGTTTCTGTGAGTTCCGATCACCGTATTATTTCCGGGAGGACAAACATCAATGTTGGCATTTGTTGTACAATTGTTGCTGTTGCCTGCGGCGGGTGCGGCTGGAATGGGAATTTGTGCCTTTGCCGTAAACGCGGATAATACAATGATTAACATTAAGTAGAAATGTTTCATGCTCTTAGGGTTTAGGGTATAGAAAAAGACTTCAGTTTTACAGATTAAACTGGCTTCCCTTGGGATGGACACGGCATTAACAGGATCTACGATTCAAATAGAACTAACAAATTGATTATTTGGGTACGGTCATTTAACGGATGTGATGCCTGGAGGCGTTTTCGGGAGGAACTTGGGTACGTTTGATTAAATTCGAGGCTTTGGGAAGGTTTGGAATGGTAGTGTGAGTAAAACTAATATCACAATTTGAATTGTGCAAGGGTTTTAGGAAAAATTATTTTTTTGTTTGCTTCCAAGTGGAGTAGAAATTATCCTGCTCTGGCTGATCAGCGGGTATTTCTTTCAATGGCTCACATAATTGACTATGCTCAAACATATCTTTCGGCAGCGATTGGTATAATTCCGTTCCTTTTGTTTTCCAGGCAATCATTTCATTGGTTACCTGTTTTATTATTTTTCCGGGATTTCCCGCGATTAGACTACGGGAAGGAATCTTTTCACCTTCTTTGATAAATGTTAAAGCCCCGACAATGCATTCATCACCTAATTCTACATGATCCATAACAACGCTATTCATTCCGACCAGGCAATTTTTGCCGATCGTTGCTCCATGTATAATAGCTCCATGACCAATATGGGCGTTTTCTTTCAATAGTGCGGTTATCCCCGGAAACATATGTATGGTACAATTCTCCTGAACGTTACAACCGTCTTCAAGGATGATCTTTCCCCAATCTCCACGGATAGCCGCACCCGGACCGATATAACAATTTTTTCCAATAAGTACATTTCCGGTTATAGCCGCCTGCGGATGTATAAACGAAGATTCATGAATGAAAGGAATGAATCCTTTAAAAGAATAGACCATCGTAATATCATTTATTCTTTTCAAAAGTCGTGATCTTTTTCAAGACACCATGATAGTAATAAATTGAATTTGTAATTTGTATCAATGAAGATCATTGTTGCTCCTGATAAATTCAAAGGCAGTCTTACCAGCTTTGAGGCATGCAAGGCTATCAGCGATGGGATAAAAATGGCTAATAAAAACGCCGAGATGATTGAGTTGCCCATGGCGGATGGTGGTGATGGGTTTGCTTCCGTTCTTGAGTATTATCTTAAAACAGAACCTTTTTATTGTGCTACAGTAGATCCGTTGGGTAGAAATATTAGTGCCGGGTATCAATGGAGTGTGAACACCAAAACGGCTATCGTCGAAATGGCCGTTGCAAGTGGCCTTTTATTATTGAAGGAAGAGGAACGCAACCCATTGCTGACCTCTACTTTCGGAACAGGCCTGCTAATTAAACAGGCTATTGAGAATGGCGCTGAAAAAATTATCCTTGGTCTCGGCGGCAGCGCTACCAATGAGGGAGGTACCGGAATATTATCCGCCCTTGGCTTTCAATTGGTAAGTGAAATAGGGGATCATTTGGAAGCATCAGGTGAAAATCTTCTATCTATTAGAAAAATAATTCCCCCTTCTTTTATTCCGAACGTAAAATTTGAAATCGCCTGCGATGTACAAAATATATTATATGGCCGGCAAGGAGCAGCGTATATCTATGCGCCTCAAAAAGGAGCTAATAAGGAGCAAGTGAAATTGCTGGACAAAGGATTAAGAAATTTAGCTGGTATAATTAAGGAACAAACAGGAAGAGATATTTCTACTATACCTGGCACAGGAGCGGCAGGTGGTATTGCAGCCGGCTTGCTGGCTTTCTTTGATGCAAGAATGAAAAAAGGTATAGAGATGATAATCGAAGCCGGTGAAATTGAACAGAAAATTCCCGGAGCTGATCTTGTAATTACGGGTGAGGGAAAAATAGACGATCAGAGCGGTGAAGGAAAAGTGGTGGGTCATATTGCTGGGTTGGCAAAGAAATATGCTGTTCCCTGCATTGGATTCTGCGGCATCACAGATTTAGATAAAACTGCTATTAAAAAATTGGGGCTGAAAAAAATAATAGCCTTGCAGGATGGAACGGTCACCAATAAAGAAGCAATGAATAATGCCGCGGTTTTATTGAAAGAAAAAGCAAAGACGGTTTTTAATTTTTTATGAGATAAGAGGTTTACCTGTTCTGAAACAGGTGCCTTTGAAAAATGCTACTATGTGATCTCTCTGGTTCGTAATGCTGATATGGTAAAGCCCGGTTGATTTTCCGTTATGTATTTCTTGGGCTTCTGCCACTAACTCATCGCCTACGTGAACTGGTTTGGTAAAATTAATGGCTGTATCAAGGGCTACTGACAGATTATTCCTGTTGTTGCAGGCAAACGCAAAGCAGCTGTCACCTAATGAAAAAGCAATACCACCATGAACAATACCAAAACCATTGATCATTTCTTTTCTAACTGTCATTTTGATTTTGCTGTAACCCTCCTTTACTTCCAACACTTCAATTCCCAGCCATTGGCTGTATAAGTCATCTCTCATCATTTTGTCAACCACCTTTTTTGCCTTTTCATCATTTCTCATATGCGAAGTTTAATTAGCCGGAAGCGGTTCAAAAATATTTTTAAAATCAAAGGCATAATTAGTTGGCCCGTTTTTCTGCAGGTAAGCAAGTCGTTCTACGGCTTCATCCAATGAAGGGATATAACCCGCCGGGATATTCCATACAACGTAATAGGCTTTCCCGAAATTTTCAAACCATTTCTTACGGTCTTTCATCACTGCTGTATGCGCTGATTTGTAAACCAAATTTTTCAGGTCATCCACATTTTGCCAAACTGAAAAATTAACTATGATGCGTTCATCATGATACGGGTTATAATCCGTTGCGTTGCCTGCATCGGATTTTAACCGCCAAACAAAACCATTGCTTTGTTCCGCCAATGCATTAATAGTATCAAGTTGCGCAACAAATTCAGCCATAATAGGGTCATTGATATCTTTGCCCAACATAGTGGCAATATTTAATTGGGCGATATGCCATTTACCTGGATCCATAAATTACTCTCCTATAAACAGCGGTTTTCGTTTTTCTAAAAAAGCATTGACGCCTTCTTTATAGTCCACCGTTTGCGCCGCTTTTTGCTGGAAGATGTCCTCGTCATGTAATTGTTCCTCGAAGCTTGTCGTGAACGACATGCTTAAGACCTGTTTTGTATAGGCCAACCCCTTCGTGGGCATTAGTGCCAGGTATGCCGCGATATTCTTCGAATTTTCAACAAAAACTTCATCCGGGAATATTTTGTATATCATCCCCATTTTTTCTGCATCAGATGCAGCAACTTTTTCGCCCAACATCATTAAGGCAGATGCTTTTTGCCAGCCTATCAATCGCGGCAAAGTATGTGTACCGCCGCTATCAGGTATTAAGCCAATCTTTGAAAAAGCCTGGATGAAAGATGCGGATTCAGCTGCTACTACAATATCGCAGCACAAAGCAATATTGGCACCTGCCCCTGCGGCTACTCCATTTACCGCTGCCACTACTGGTTTTTCCAATTTTCGTATTCTTGTTACAATGGGATTATAATGCTCACTTAGTATTCGTTGCATACCCGGCCCACCAGGATCTGTTACCTCCGCAAGATCCTGTCCCGCCGAAAATGATTTACCCGCACCAGTGATATAAACGCACCGTACTCCTTTGCTTTTGCATTCATCCAGCTTTTCCTGTAGAAGCAATGCCATTTCCCTGTTAAAGGAATTGAGTTTGTCAGGACGGTTCAGGGTAATAAAGGCTATATGGTTGTTTATTTCGAATAGTATCGAAGACATAAGAAAGGCTTTTTACGAAAATACTGATTCTGTATTTAGTAGCCGGTGTTAGTGGCACTTGAAATAGTCAAACGGCTCTTTGCAATCATCGCATTGATACAAAGCTTTGCAGGCCGTAGAGCCAAACTCGCTGATCCGATGCGTATGATATGAATTGCACTGCGGGCATTGCACCGCTTCGTGCGGAGCAAAGAGATCATTACTGCAAACCTGCTGCCGGGCATTAGGTGGAGCAATACCGTAGGCTTTTAATTTTTGTTTGCCTTCTTCGCTCATCCAGTCGGTGGTCCAGGCAGGAGAAAGAATAGTGGTGATCTTTATATTTTTAAAACCATTTTCCAACAAAGCCATTCTTATGTTCATACGGATAACGTCCATAGCTGGACATCCCGTGTAAGTCGGCGTAATAACCACTTCAACTTCATTTTCATGTAATAATACATTCCTGATAATTCCTAAATCCAAAACGGATAAAACAGGAACTTCCGGATCTGGTACA
>JANOCH010000592.1:0-2736 GCA_031412015.1 Chitinophagaceae bacterium | reverse complement strand
CCATAGGTCAGGCCAGACCAATTTTTACCAAAATTAATAGGGTTTAAATACGAATATTGAAACGCAGCAATTTTAATTGCTTTAATAAAAATAAACGAATCTTCCTTTTTCTACAGGTAGGCAAATATATGACCATGATGAGATAAAAATTTAAAAACCAAATCCTTTAGTTGGATTTGAGGTGTGCATTTTCCTCACCAGCTGTTAAAGTGGGAATTATGTTGTAAATAGTGAGAATTGTATAATATGCCGTTGTTAAATACCTGTACCTTTCTACTGGTTTTTCATAAGAATATTGGAATATTTTAATCGGGGGCTGAATTTCTATTCCGGCCCTTCATTTTTTACTAGCGTTTGAATATGATCTATTCATAATAGCTTTTATTGTGCACTTGATTTGTCAAATTGATTTGAAATAGTAATGTTTTATTTGGTTTAAAGTGACCCTAACCAACTGTAATCGGGCATTTTAAATGCCATTAGACCTCCTTCTGACAAATTAATCGCCCTAAAAATATATTAGTCCGATGATTGTACAAATGAAAGAAAAAATTCTAATTTCTTTACACTATTATCTCCAATCCACTTACTGCAGGCAAATGCTGGGGTATATCGTCGCATTTTCCTAACTTTAAGAATATCTCCCTTGGCACAATTCAGACATATTCTTCTTGCTGATGACGATAAAGACGACGCCACTCTTTTCTACGATGTATTGGAAGAGTTCCCTTTATCCACTTACCTTGTAACTGTACCTAACGGCGAAAAACTTATGCTGCTGCTAAACGAAACAAAAGAGCCATTGCCTGACATCCTGTTCCTCGACCGTAATATGCCACGGAATAACGGAATCGATTGTTTAACGGAAATAAGACAGACCGGAAGGCTCAAACAGCTTCCTGTAATTTTTTTCACTACCTCCTATAAACCAGACGTAGTAAACTTGCTTTATAAAAAGGGTGCGCAGTATTATATCCGCAGACCAAACAATTTCGGGCAACTTAAAAAAGTGATTCACCTTGCACTTACCCTTACTGAACAATCAGGCATTTTACAGCCACCGAAGGAAAAATTTGTACTGCCCCCCCCAAGCTTTTAAAAATGAAAACAAATAAGGAAAAATCAAAAGTACTTTCCGCTAATCTCTTCCCTGTAGTTGGCATTGGCGCAAGCGCCGGCGGACTTGATGCATTTAAAAAATTAGTAAAAGCTATACCTGAAAACAGCGGGATGGCATATGTATTAGTGCAGCATCTTGACCCCAACCACGAAAGCATGTTGCCTGAATTGCTGCAAAAAGTAACCACTATTCCTGTATTAGAAATCTCAGATGATATTAAAGTACAACCTGATCATATATACATCATCCCCAGTAACAAAATGCTGATAGCAAATGATGGCGTTTTACAGTTAAGCCCACGCACCACAAAAAAGAATGAGCCTAACCTGCCCGTTGACCTCTTCTTTTCTTCGCTTGCAGAAGTACATCAATCACATTCTATCGGGGTAGTGTTATCGGGCACTGCCAGCGATGGCACCAAAGGATTAAAAGCGATTAAGGATCATGGTGGTATCACCATTGCACAAAGTGAAGAATCAGCGGCTTATGATGGCATGCCGCACAGCGCCATACAAGCTGGGGTGGTTGATTTCATACTTTCACCTGAAGAAATTCCGCTAAAACTGCTGGAGATAACTAAGATTATTAATGGTAATGGAGACGGAGCAGAAAATCTGCCGCAGCAGGAGACGGATGTGTTCAATCAAATTCGTTCACTACTCCGCATCCGCAAGGGCACTGATTTTACTTATTACAAACAACCGATTATCCACAGAAGAATTCTCCGCAGGATGGCGCTCAACAAGAACGACGACCCTGCCGGGTATCTTAAATTTCTAAGAGAAAATAAACCCGAACAGGACGTATTGTACCATGATTTATTAATTCCGGTTACTTCGTTTTTCCGTGATCCGAAGAGCTTTGACAATCTATGCAAAACGGTTTTCCCCTCTATCATAAAAAATAAGGCAGCCGGTGATCCGATCCGGTTATGGGTGGTAGGCTGCAGCACCGGTCAGGAAGTGTATTCAATAGCCATTTGCCTCAAAGAATTTTTTGGCAATGACAGGAAAGGTGAAGGAAGAGTGCAGATATTCGCCACCGACATTAGCGAACCCGCTCTTATAAAAGCCCGAACCGGCATTTACGGAAAGAGTGAACTGGAAGGAATAACTCAACAGCGGCTGCAGGAATTTTTTATTAAAACAAATGGCAGCTACCAGGTAAATAAATCCATCAGGGACATGTGTGTGTTTGCAGTTCATAATTTTTTAAAAGACCCGCCTTTCGGCAAACTTGATGTGATAAGCTGCCGCAATGTGCTTATTTATATGGAGCCTTATTTACAAAAAAAGGCGCTTACCACTTTTCATTATGCACTAAACAAAAATTGTTTTTTATTCCTTGGCAAAAGTGAAACCGTCAGCAGTGTGTCCGACCTTTTTGGTATTGCTTACAAAGGCGATAAAATATTCAGCAGAAAAGATGTACCCACCAAATACATGCACACAGCCAGCTTGCGAAGCGAACAAGGCTTTGCTAATATGAATGTACCTGCTAACGATCCGGATAAATCAGGACGTACCGATTTTCTAAAAACCGCTGACGATATCCTGCTCAGCAAATACACCCATGCAGGCGTAGTGGTAGATGAGGAGATGGACATTGTGCATTTC
>JANOCH010000591.1:0-3916 GCA_031412015.1 Chitinophagaceae bacterium | reverse complement strand
CCAACAGGGACCGGAAAGGTATGATGGTTAGCAGTATCAGTTTAATGGCTCCGAATTCTTCAAAGCCAGCATTCAAACAAGAAGCAGATAAACTGATCATCGATTACCAGCAAATAATCAGGAAGTGCGATGACCATATTTGTTTTTTGAAATGATAAGACCGTCGGAAGGGATTCCCTCGTAGTTAATAAAAATACTGGTTGTATCGCCTTTCCTGATTGTTTGTTGGCAATCGATGATCAGTTTATCTGCTTCTTGTTTGAATGCTGGCTTTGAAGAATTCGGAGCCATTAAACTGATACTGCTAACCATCATACCTTTCCGGTCCCTGTTGGGCATTGAGAGATCCAACAAAAAAGAATTGAGATCTTCTTTCGCCAGGAAGTTTATTCTTGCCAGGCCTTTTATGGTATTGTTGTCATCATTTAATTCGATAGTAAAACTGTAACCCAATACGTCGATCTTGTTTTGGGCAAATGATGAAATAAAAAAGCAAAGAAAAGAAAAGACCAATAATTGCTTTCGCATAAGGCTTAAATTTAATAAGTATCCCCACAATCTCATATCCCGATAGCTATCGGGACCGGTTCAGACTACAATTTCTCCAGCATTTCCACTACTTTCTCTCTTTTCAGGATGACATAACCAATACGATCGTTGCTTACACCTTCCTTTAACTGGTAGCTGAATTCCAGTTGTTCATCCTTGACATTGGTCTCAAAGTACTTAAAGGAAATATTGGGGTAATTTTTTAATTCGTCCCCGATTTCATAAAGATGGGTTGACAGGATAAAAAGGGAAGTCCTGATCTTGATCAAACCTTTGATAACAGTTAATGAACATTTCATGGCATCCTGTACATTGGTACCTTTAAAAAGTTCATCGATCAATACCAGCCATTTTTTTCCATTATTTATTTTTTCAATGGTGTTCTTTATACGCTGTACTTCGTTAAAGAAAAAACTTTCTCCTTTCGCTATATTATCTACCACATTGATATTGCTTAATAAACCATCAAATAAAGTAAGTCGCATACTTGCCGCAGGAACTCCCATACCAATATGTGCCAGGAAAACAGCAGAACCTACTGATTTGATAAGGGTGCTTTTACCAGCCATATTAGCCCCGGTCAGAAAAACGAAATTATGTTCAGGACTCATCAGCAGATCGTAAGCTACGGGATGTGGTATTAAAATATGATACAACCCTTTGGCTTCCACCAACGGAGTTTCTTGTTCAATAAAGTCAGGAAAGGAAAGCTTATACGTTTTTACCGCCACTGCCATCGAATACCAGGCATCCAGCCGGCTAAAAATATCTATTAATTCAAGGGTGTTGTTTTTGTACCGGTTCCGGAGGGATTGTCCAAAATAAAGGTTTTGCCGGACCGTAAATTTCTGACCCCTTTTTGTTTGGGACAGCAATTGAAGCGGTTCATGTTTTAGCACCTGGTTAATGCGGTCGATATAAATACTGATATTGGATGGAAGGTCAACACCATTAAGCAGCGAAGCGATTTCTTTCAGGCCCCTGAAAAAATCAGCAAAATGAGGTACAGAATACTTCACCATTGAATAGTCTTCACTGTGCAACCATTTATATAAAATGTTATTGAATGAACCCGATCGTTCACTGATAGGATCAAGCGAATAGTCCATAAACCTGTCCATCACCAGCATCGTACCGTTTGAGATATCCGATGGCCAGTCATTTACATGCTCCAACAATGTGCGAATGACCTTTTGTATACCTATGATCTTTTTCAGATCGCTATGGGGTTCCGTAAAAAACTTGCGCAGCCATTCCTTACCACCAAGGGTGCGGGTAAAATTCAGTTTATGAAAAATCGAGAATTCCTCTTCCTGGTGGAAGATCGAAATGTCATTGAAGGAGATATTGTCAATTTTCATACCCCTATCCCAGCTGGCTGGCGGGTTTTTTTAAAAGTACCGTTGACTGTAGACGTTTTCTAAAATTCATATTGAGTTTTTTTTAGTAAAGTTTTCCCAAAAACCCCTTCAGGGGATGGGGGCTTATCTGTCAAATTTTAATCTTTCTCCAAACTTAGATTCATCCCATACCGGATTCCATATTGCATCGTTGCTGCTTTCAGCAGGACAGGCATACACGAGGTGACCATTTACAAAAGTATGGGTGATAGCAGCCGGAAATTCAAAGCCTTCCAACGGGCTCCAGCCGCATTTATATAAAATATTGTTTGTTGAAACCCTGGTCGTGGCCTGCGGGTCAATAATTACCAGGTCGGCATAGTATCCTTCGCGGATATAGCCTCTTTCTTTTATTTGAAAACAATCAGCCACCGCATGGCTCATTTTTTCCGCTATTTTTTCTAAGGAAATTCTCCCTTGTTTGTAGTAGTGAAGCATTAACAATATGGAGTGTTGTACCAGCGGTAATCCGGCATGTGCTTTTTCATAGGCTCCCTTCTCCCCCTGGGGAGAAGGGCTGGGGTTGAGGAACTTTTCTTCCAACGTATGAGGCGCATGGTCCGTAGCAATCACATCCAGTCGGTTATCCAGCAAGGCTTTCCAAAGTGCTTCTTTATTATACGGAGCCTTTATAGCAGGATTACATTTGATCTTATTACCCCACTGCTCATAGTCGTCACTCGTAAAATGTAAATGATGAACACAAACTTCGGCGGTAATGCGTTTTTCTTTCAATGGCAGCCAATTGCTGAATAGTTGCAATTCCTTTTCAGTACTGATATGCAGGATATGCAGGCGGGTATTGAATTTTTTGGCCAGTTGAATAGCGTAGAAAGAACATTCAAAGCAAGCTTCTTCATTCCTGATTACGGGATGGTCTTTTGCTGTCAATTCCCTGTTTTCCGCTCTCACTCGTTCCAGGTTTTGCTTAATGATCTTTTCATCTTCGCAATGGGTGGCGATCAGTAGCTCGCTTTCGCTAAAAACTTTTTCCAATACCAGCGGGTTATCCACTAATAAATTGCCGGTAGACGAACCCATGAAAATTTTTATGCCACAGATATCCTTCTTTTTTTCGTTGGCCTTTAATGTTTCCGTTGCATTTTCATTGGAAGTACCGATATAAAAAGAATAGTTGGCCAGCGAAGATCTTGCGGCGATACTGTATTTATCTTCCAGCAATTGTTTGGTAAACGCAGGAGGAATGGTATTGGGCATTTCCATAAAACTGGTTACACCTCCGGCTACCGCGGCTTTTGCTTCTGTATAGATCGTGGCTTTATGCGTAAGACCCGGTTCACGGAAATGCACCTGGTCATCAATGGCTCCGGGCAACAGGTATTTACCACTCCCATCTACTTCAATGGCATTTGTGTCAAGAGTAATTTGTGGTTCTATCTTTTCAATACGGCCATTCTTTATCAAAACATCGGCTGTACGAATAGTTCCTTCATTGACGACTTGTATGTTTTTTATCAGATATATTTGCATAATTTGCCAAACGGATTAATCCTTAACTATGCAATTTAAAAAAACCATTTTAAGACTACTCTTAATTCTTTTTCCTTTCGCCGGTTTTGCTCAAACAACCTATCTCCCGCAGGGCGATAAATCGAATATTTTGCTGGAAAGACTGGAAATAAAAGCCCAGAACGATTCTGTCCTGAATTTTTCCAAAACCAAATACTTTAACCGCAGTAAGTATGCAATAAATGGAGTAAAAAGCTTTTTGCAGCAAAGAGATATTGCCTCCCTGTCAAAAGTAGACGCTTATAATCTTCAACGGCTTTACCTGAACAATACGGAATGGCTGACGGAAGAAGAGCGTGAGCAGCATAAAAGCAAGAAGCCCATCTGGAAAAACTTTTATACCACACCGGCTAACTTATATGAAGTACATGTAAAAGACTTTGACCTGGTGATTAATCCAGTGGTTCAATATACCGTTTCCAAAGAGAGTGATAATG
>JANOCH010000590.1:0-15769 GCA_031412015.1 Chitinophagaceae bacterium | reverse complement strand
ATCCTTACCTCTTTCGCCTCTTTTTACTCTTTTGAGCTCCTAGCTTTTCTCTTTCGAACTCTTTGCCTCTTTTAAACTCTTAGCCTATCTTTAGGTCATGACAAATCATGCTTCCTATTTCGTATTTGTATATGGCTCTTTACGCAAAGGCTTTCAAAGCTCAGCGTATGAATATATCAGCCGTTATTTTAATTTCTTTGGGGAAGCAAAAGTAAAAGGCAAGTTGTTTGACCTCGGCGAATACCCTGCAGCTATCCCGGTATCTGAGGATGCGTTTATAAAGGGTGAATTATATATCGTAAAAAATGAAAATGAATTTTCCTGGGCTATAGCTCAGCTGGATGACTATGAAGGTGTGCTGGTGGAACCCGAGGAGCAGCCTTTGTACCGTCGTGAAATTGCTGATACATTTATTAACGATGCTATAGTTCCTGCCTGGATATACTGGTATAATGGTGATGTTATCGGTAAACCGGCAATTGCCTCTGGTGATATATTGGATTACCTGAAGAAAAAATGATCATTTCCTGTGGCTCTATCTTCTCCCAAAAAAACATACTTCCTTTCCGATTTTCATCTCGGAGCCCCCGACTATTCATCCAGTTTAGTAAGGGAAAAAACTATCGTTCAATTTTTAGATACCGTTAAAACAGATGCTGAAGAGATATTCCTTGTGGGAGACATGTTTGATTTTTGGTATGAATATCGCCAGGTAGTACCTAAAGGTTATGTACGGTTATTAGGCAAACTGGCGGAACTAAGTGATGCTGGTGTCAGGATCCATTTTTTTGTGGGCAATCACGATATGTGGATGCGGGATTATTTTCAAAAAGAATTGAATATCCCTGTTTACTATGAACCCAAAGAATTTGAAATAAAAGGAAAGAAATTTTTAGTAGGCCATGGTGATGGCCTCGGGCCTGGTGATCATGGGTACAAAAGGCTAAAGAAAATATTTCGCAACCCTGTTTGTAAATGGCTGTTCGGTATTTTACCGCCTGTGGCGGGTATGGGGCTTGCCAATTATCTCAGTCGCCGGAGCCGGGCACAAACCGGTGTTGCAGAGGAAGTTTTCCTGGGAGAAGAGAAAGAATGGCTGATCATTTATTGCAAAGAGGTATTAAAGCAAAATAATATTGATTTTTTTGTCTTCGGGCATAGACACTTACCTATTAATTATCGTCTTTCCCCCGTCACCACGCCGTGGAAAGGGACTGGGGGTGAGGCACATTACATTAATTTGGGTGATTGGATCAGCTATTACACATATGCCGTATTTGATGGAAATGAGCTTTTGTTAGAATCGTTTAAAGGACATGATCAAAAGATCATCCGCAACTGATGAAAAAATTGATTGGTATATTATTTCTTTTCTTTAGCACTACTCTTGCTGCGCAAACGGATAGTTCTTTCCAGTTCGTAAAAACCATAAAAGGAGATATTGTTTCTTTTACTGTTGATAATTTGGATAATATTTATTTATTAAGCAGTTCCAACCAGGTTAAGAAACTAAATGCCAATGGCGACTCCATGGCGATATTTAACGATGTAAAAAAATTCGGGCAGGCCTCATTGATCGATGTTTCAAATCCCCTTAAGGTTTTATTATACTACAGGGATTTTGCTACTATCGTTGTGCTGGACCGTTTACTGAATGTCCGGAATACCATTGATCTCAGGAAACAGGACATTCTACAGGCGAGGGCTGTCGGTCAATCGTACGATAATAAAATATGGCTATATGACGAGGTTGAAAATAAACTCAAAAAAATAGATGAAGACGGCAAGCTACTGCAGGAGACACCTGATTTTCGCCAACTTTTTGGCCAGGCTCCAATCCCACAAAAAATATTCGACCAGGATCAGTATGTTTACCTATATGATTCAGCCCAGGCAGTATTTGTTTTCGATTATTACGGTGCATTAAAGAATAAAATCCCTATAAACGGCTGGCAAAATTTTAAAGTGGCCGGGAAATATATTTTTGGGTCGCGGCATAATAAATTATTTCGCTACAACATCCAAACATTCAGAACAGATGAATGGAAGTTGCCGGATGAACTTTACAAAACTCAATCGTTTAATTTTAGTTCCTCCCGGTTATATGCTTTAAAAAAGGATAGTCTTGAAATTTACTCCTTCCACTAACCGAATGCTGGCCGGGATTTGATAATTTCGCCACTTAATTTTGTTTGATATGAACGAATTCCTTGACCAGGTCTGGCTTGATAATACGGTGAGGAGTTATCTCATTGTTGTTTTAATAATATTATTTATACTCATTGTAAAAAAATACATCGCCCAATATGTAGCCGGGCTGATCTTTCATTTTGTAAAAGCTGTCTGGAAAGACGTAGATAAAAAAGCTTTTACCAGCCTGGTGGCTAAACCGCTTGGCGTTTTCCTGGTTATCCTGGTAGCCGTAACCACTTTATCCAGGCTCAAGTTTCCGGAACTTTTGAATGTCGATATATACCGTGTGACATTCAAAGAGCTAATGCAAAGCATCGGGTCACTGATCCTCATCATCTCCTTTATCCGGCTTTTGCTCAGGATAATTGATTTCATCTCGATAATATTACACATAAGGGCCGATCGTACACACGATATCACCGACAACCAGCTCATTGTTTTTTTTAAAGATTTTTTCAAAGTAGTATTATCCATCATTGGGCTGCTGATGATCTTTAAGTTTTCCTTCGGCCTTAAGATCGGTAATTTGTTGACGGGTCTTAGCCTGGTGGGTGCCGCTATTGCGTTAGCATTGAGGGAAAGCCTGGAGAACCTGATCGCTTCCTTTATCATCTTTTTTGATAAGCCCTTTAGCATGGGTGATTCGGTAAAGGTTCATACGTTTACCGGTACCGTGGAAAAGATCGGGCTCAGGAGCACAAGGATCAGGACCGATCAAAAAACGTTCATCACTGTTCCAAACAAGCAAATGGTTGACAGCATCATTGATAATCTTTCTTTGAGAACGCAACGTAAAGGAGAACTAAGATTAGAGATCGGTCTTTCCACATCCTCAGCTACCCTTGATCAACTAATAAACGGCATCAGGAAAATAGTCAACAGGGAAGAAATCGAAAACTCAACTGTTTTATTGAGTGATATTACTTCCTCCGCGTTCATTATTCTTGCTGATTATTTTACAGGGCCCGTTACGGCACAGGAATTTAATGTTGTAAAAGAACAGGTGAATTTTGAGATACTCAGGTTGATGGAAGAGCTGAATGTTGAAATAGCAGGATCCAGCACAGATGTCAGGATCACTGGTCAACCATAGTGGTCTTTTATTTCTTATCAGCAATTTCAGCGAGTTCCTTCTCAACCACCCCGTATTGCCCGTATTCCACTTCCCGGCCCAATTCCTTTCCTTCCTTCATTACGATGACGGTGGGCACATTTATAACATTCAAGGCATCGGAAACATGACTGATGGATTTTTTGTTTCTATCCACACCTATTAATGTGATCCGGTCGTTGGAGAAGCCGGCTGCATCAAAGAACCGAAAGAGCTTAGGTATGATAAGCTGCGAATCTTCGCACCAGGTACCGAGAAAGATCAGTAGTTGAATACTGTCTTTATGCTTTCCAAAACTTGCAGCATACGATCCGCTGTAAGTCTTCAGATTGTTTGCATACCACTTAAAAGAAGTATCACTGGCCAGGATATCCCTTGAGATAATTCCTTTCAGGATCTTTCCTCCATCGTTATGTTTGAAAACCTCGAATTGGCCCTGGGCCATTCCCGTGATGTGAAACGCAATGCCAACAATAAATAGAAACACGCTCGTCCTCATGATTTGAATTTATGAACGTAATAATAGTAACGCAACAATAAAAGAAGGAAATGCAATCGTTAACGTTGCGGTAAGATAAGATCAGAGGCTGGCTTTCAGTTCCAGCAGAAAAGATTTGATCTTTTCAAGGCTTTGTATCATTTTGAATTTCTCTTCAGCCTTTTTATCCTTTTTCAGGTAATCCTTAGCACCCTCAATAGTAAACTTCCTGCGACGCAGAAGATCGTAGATCAATACGAGATTTTTTACATCAACGGGTCTGAAAAAGCGGTCGCCCTTTCGATTTTTGCGGGGCTGCAATATATCAAACTCTGTCTCCCAATACCGGATCAGGGACTGATTTTCACGAAACATAAGGGCTACTTCACCAATTGAATAATATTGCTTCTGGAATAAAATATCGTCTTCCGGAATATGAATAAGATCGGCATTGATGCCGGCGTCCTTTAATGAACGGCGTCCCCTTGTTGAAGCAGGCTTTTTGTTGTCCGCCACGGAAGGAGCTTCCACTATTGCAATTTCCGGATGCTCTTCCGGCGCTTCAGCAAGATCAACGATCGCGGTTTCAACTGGCGCTGCCTCTCTTTCTGCCGCTGCAAAATCAAATGTTATTTGAGTAAAAGGTTTTTCCATTTGTGTTGAGCGAAGTTACTAAGGATTAAACACCGGCGTTTTATTCAATTAGCTGATTTTTCCACAAATAGATCGACTCCACATTAACTCTTTAAAAAATAGCCACGAAATCATTGGCAAAAAGCTTACCAGAAAAATATTTTCATTTTGCCTATAGCTCAGCAACGCCATTTTTGATGGCGTACATAACCAACCCTACACGGCTATGAACTTTTAGCCTGGTAAAAAGCGCCTGGCGATAGTCATCGACCGTCCTGGGACTTATAAACATTTTTTCAGCTATTTCCTTATAGGATAATTCTGAACAGGTCCAGCGCAAAAACTCTCTTTCTTTCTCATTTAAAACCGCTTCTTTTTCATCCGCATCCACATTATTATGAAGACCGCTTACCAGTTTTCCCGAAACATACTCAGACAGGTAAACGTTCTTGTTCATCACTGAATCAAGCGCTGTTTTTAATTCCGTTTGGTCGGTATTTTTCAGCAAATAACCTTTGGCGCCCAAACGAAATATTTTAATGATCGTCCGCTCATCACTTAACATGGACAAGGCCAGCACTTTTATTTGCGGGTATTTCTTGTGCAACCATTGTGTTGTTTCAAAGCCATCCATTTCAGGCATATTCACGTCCAGCAGAACGATATCAGGCAATACATTTTGAACAAGCTTATTACAAAGATCTTTCCCATTATCTGCTTCCATTACCACATTGTAACCCTCAAACCCGTTGATCAATTTAGCCAGCGCATTTCTCAATAAGCTGTGATCGTCCGCTATCGCTACCTGTATATTTTTACCCGTTTTTACCATGATCAAGGTTCTTTTGCAAGGGAAGATCTACCAAAATTATGGTCCCTTTCCCATATTCACTATCAATTGTAATATTCGCCCCGATCAGTTTTGCCCTGTTGAACATGCTCTTCAAACCAACTCCGCTATAAGAAGTAGCTGATTGTTGCTTTTTCGCCAGGTCAAAGCCAATTCCATTATCTCTGATTTCCAAAGTAAAAGCATCGTTCCCGTAATTCAGCTTTACAAATATTTCGGTAGCTTTTGCGTGCTTCAGCGTATTATTCAACGCTTCCTGGAAGATCCGGAAAAGAAAAATGGAGTTTTGCTCATTAAACCCGATCTCCGTTCCCTCCTGGCGAAAATGAATCTTTACAACACCGGTGCTTCGTAGCGTATAGATCTCAAACTTTATTGATTCGGCCAGGCCTACATCTGAGATCCGGTCTGTGTAAAGTCCCTTGGTAAGATTAGAGAGATCGCCGATGGCTTTATTTAGTACCTGCTGTGAACTTTGAAGTTGTTCAAAAGCGACATGTTCTTTTTCAACGGGTAATGCAGACAGGGACAATTTGGCTACGGATAACATCTGGCCGATATTATCATGTAACTCCTGGGCTATGGCCTTAAAAGTATTCTCCTGTATCTCCAATTGCGAACGAAGCGCTTCCTTTTCGTACATGTCTTTTACCCTTTCCATTTCCTTCTCCTGCCGTTGTTGCCTTCGCTGATAAAGAAAGAGAATGGTAACTATAAATCCAACTAATAGCAATCCCAGTATGATACCTATTATGGTGACAAAGTATATTTCCGGGTTTTGATTCGGCATAAAAACGCGATCGTAAATAAAGAATATAAAAAGATATTCAAGATAATGATAATGCTATAGAAATTGCTAATAATCAATTTAGAAATACCACTTAAAAAATTAAACATCCCATACAATGGAAATCCGCAACAATAAAAAAAAAGGAGACCCGAGCATATCCAGAAAGCAGGATTATTCTTCAATTTAACCGATTTTGGAAGTTTAAATAATTCAAAAAAATAATAAATACAAAAAGCAACTATTAGTAAACATCCAAAAGCATAACTAACTGTATGGAACGCCTTCATTTTCTGAATGAAGATTATATTTATCACAGCAATTAACAGGTAGAATATCGCTGTAATTCTGGTAATTCTTTTTACCTGGTTATTACTAATAATAAGGCTAATGATCCATAGGTAAAAACAAAATTCAAAAACGGTAAAAAAGTTGTACAGCCCTACATTCGGTTTTTTAAGAGAAGAAAGATAAGAACCAAGCGATTCAACTATTATCGTTGCCAATAAAAAAGGGGGAAATAACTTTAAATACGAGTAGTCTTTTCTTGATGTATAGTAAACGGAAAGACTTGCCAGAAAACTAATAATAATGAAGTAAATGTAGATTGGCAAAAAAGACATTGGGAAAAAATAAGAGCTTAAATCTAAGGTTATAAAAATTAAACCTCCTGCTTTCAGGAGGTATTAATTTTTTAAATACGCCGGATTGATTAAGCGATAACCATTCCTTCATCACCTTTGTCAAGGATTGTAATTCCAATCTCGTCGAAACCAAAACCATCCCTGGAACCACAAAACGGAGGACAAACAGCACCAGCATTCCATGCCAAAATGGAAGAACCCTCTTCGGTTTGGATATAAATATCCTTATTTGACTCCCCCGCCTCAGTTTTTTTGTGTTTTGTTGCCACCAATGCGATGGTTTGCCTGCCGGCCACCAACGGTTGGTCTTCAAAATTTTTATCGTATACTCCGAAATATAACTTGATCCCATCTGCACCGTGATCTTTGGACATAGCAATAAATTCCTCCAGCTCTTCAATGCTGTACCACACACTCAGCGAATCCTCTTTACCCAGGCGATTGGAATTGTGCACCCAACGCTCTTTTTTGTAGTTTTTGATGACGGTATCAACATGATTGGTATCTACCTGTTTTCCCACCTTTAGTGATTTTTTTTGAATTGTATTCATGGCTTTAACTTTTTAGAGAGTAACTAATAACGTTTACTCTATAAAGCTAAATGACTATTCCAGGAGAGCTGTTCAGTAAAGACAGAGTTATCAATAGATTACAAATTATAAGTATTTATAAAATATAGATTGTCAAATAATAGTGTGGAAATTAATCTAAATAAACCGTAGGAATAGCTCTAAAATACCGTATAAATAATGAATTATATACCGTGAAAAAAATATCCAAACTGTAACAAAATATTGCCCGCGCTTCCACGCTGATGGGAGAATGAAAAAACGCATTTTCAACGTTAAATTGTCTTGAAGGAGTTTGGTATCGGGTGTAATTTCTCCTGATGCTAATCCCCACCATTTATTTCTGGAAAAAAGCTCCCTTTATCAGGTTGCTAACATCCTTCATTGCGGGTATTCTCATACAATGGAACTGGCAAATTGCTGTTTCCATTTGGTGGTCGATCCTCGGATCCTGTTTCGTGGCCAGTATCTCTTTTTTTTATATATCACTATCCAGCCGCTATAAACTGGGGATCTTAAACGGCCTGAGCCTGCTCATTTCTTTCATCAGCATTGGAGGACTGCTTGCCTGGCATAATGATATCCGGCATTCCAAAAATTGGGTGGGGCACCATTATCAAGAAGCGTACACCCTGGTCGTTACGCTGGATGAAATGCTTGTGGAAAAATCAAAATCTTTTAAAGCTAACGCCAGCATAACGCATCTTTTGGGACATGAAAAGGTGATCCCGGTACGAGGAAAGATCATTTTATATTTTAAGAAAGATTCGTTACTTCCCCGCCTTGAATACGGCTCACAAATAATTTTCAAAAAGCCATTGCAGGAAATAAAAAATTCAGGCAATCCCGGCGGGTTAGATTACAAACGATACTCCTTGTTCCAGGGTACTACACACCAGGTATATATCAAGGCGGAAGAATTTACCCTCCTGCCCTCCACTAATAAAAAATGGCTTCACACTTTCTTGGATATGACCCGTGAAAAAGTATTAGATATTCTTCGCACAAATATACCGGGACACAGGGAGCTGGGTTTGGCTGAAGCCCTGCTCATTGGTTATAAAGATGATCTTGATAAGGCGTTGGTACAGTCATATTCGAATACCGGGGTCGTGCATATCATCGCTATCTCGGGACTACACCTGGGACTGATATACTGGTTGCTATTACAACTGCTCAAACCACTTCAACGAAAGAAATATACAAAATGGCTCCGCCCGGTCATTCTCGTGATGGGGTTATGGCTTTTTAGTTTATTAGCCGGGGCCCAACCTTCTATACTGCGCTCCGCCATCATGTTCACCTGTATTGTATTGGGTGAAAACCTTTCAAAAAGAACCTCGATCTACAATACACTAGCCCTCTCTGCCTTTATCCTGCTTTGTTGGAATCCTTACTGGTTATGGGATGTTGGCTTTCAACTCTCCTATTCAGCCGTTTTAAGTATCATTATTTTTATGCAACCAATTTATAACTTGTTCTATATTAAAATTAAATTGCTGGATTTTTTCTGGAAATTAAACGCTGTCACCATCGCCGCACAGATACTTACACTGCCAGTAAGTATTTATCATTTTCACCAGTTCCCCACACATTTTTTATTGACCAATTTTATGGCAGTACCGCTGTCAAGTTTTATTTTACTAATTGAAATTTTTCTTTGCATCATATCATTCATACCTGCGGTTGCATTGCTTACAGGTAAAATTTTGCATTGGTTGATATGGTTGATGAATAGTTATGTTGAAAGAGTCGAAGACCTTCCCTATTCCTTATGGGACAGCCTGCAAATAACCTTGATACAGGCTATACTTCTATTTCTTTTCGCCGGAGCTATAAGTTACTGGCTGTTTGAAAAGAAAAAAACCGGTCTTCAGATTGGGCTGGCAATCATAGTTTGCTTTTTCTTCCTTCGCGGCTTTTCATTCTGGCAAACAGGCCGGCAGAAAAAAATTATAGTTTATAACGTACCGCAGCACCGGGCTATTGATTTTATTAATGGACGTAACTTCCTATTTTCAGGTGATACTGATTTAATCACCAATGATTTTGCAAGGAACTTTCATCTTAAACCCTCCCGCACCCTGCAAAGGATCCAGGCATCAGCCTCCTTGCATGACCTGGTTTCCGATAATAATTATGTATCATTTGGCACCAAAAAGATCCTGATTCTTGACAATACGATCTCATTAAAACCTTCCGGTACCAAATACCCAATCGACTTATTAGTTGTTTCGAAAAATCCTAAAATTTATATTCCCCGACTCAATAGTTCCTTTGCCATAAAACAAATTGTATTTGACGGTTCTGTCCCTGCCGGCAAATTGAAGTACTGGAAAAAAGATTGCGACTCTTTGCATATTCCCTATCATGACGTTGTTGAAAAAGGGGCTTTTGTGATGAACCTGAATTAAGTTAGTTTTGCCGCTCTTTAACGAGTGCCTGCCTGTTAACCCGCTTAATTTATGGTCAAAAAAATTCAATCTGCGCTTATTTCTGTTTTTTACAAAGAGGGGCTGGAGCCCATTGTTCAAAAACTTTCGGAGCTGGGAATTACCATCTACTCAACAGGTGGCACACAGGCCTTTATAGAAAAAATGGGTATCCCGGTAATTCCTGTTGAAAACCTGACAACCTATCCATCTATTCTTGGTGGCAGGGTTAAAACATTGCATCCCTCGGTCTTCGGAGGAATTCTGGGAAGAAGAGACATTGAAACGGACGTACAGGAGATGAAGCAATACAATATTCCAGAGCTGGACCTGGTGATCGTTGACCTTTATCCGTTTGAAGAGACAGTAGCTACTACAACTGAGGAAAAATTGATCATTGAAAAAATTGATATCGGGGGACCTTCAATGATCCGGGGGGCTGCTAAGAATTTTAAAGATGTAGTGGTGATTGCTGCGAAAAAAGAATATGCAGCATTGGAAAAATTATTGAATGATCAGAAAGGAGAAACAACCCTGGAACAACGAAAAGCATTTGCAGCCAGGGCGTTTGAAATAGTGGCGCATTACGATGTAGCCATCGCTAAGTTTTTTAATTCCTCAGAAGCCTTATACTTTCTTGAGTCCGTTAGCAATCCAAAGGCAATGCGGTATGGCGAGAATCCTCACCAGTCCGGCGTGTTTTATGGTGACCTGAATAAATTATTTGACCAGTTGAATGGTAAAGAACTTTCGTACAATAATTTAGTGGATGTTGATGCGGCCGTTCAGCTAATTGCGGAGTTTCCAAAACAATCCGGCAATGCAGATAATACTTTCGCCATTATCAAACACACCAATGTTTGTGGCATTGCTCAACGTACATCGACCAATGAAAGCTGGGATGCGGCTCTTGCGGGAGATCCAGAAAGTGCTTTTGGCGGGGTTTTAGTCACCAACGGTACGGTTGATAAAGCCACTGCGGAAGCGATCAACGAGATTTTCTTTGAGGTACTTATAGCTCCGGCTTTTAATGAAGATGCTTTAGCTATTTTGAAATCTAAGAAAAACCGGATCCTTTTGCGGTTGAAACAACTTCCCGCCGTTATTGATCAATACAAATCCGTGTTGAATGGCGTCCTGATACAGGGAATTGACAAAGGCAACTATGCTGAGTGGAAGGAAGAAGGTGGCCGGGAAACGACAGCGTCCGAAAAACAAGATCTCATATTCGCCAACCTTGTTTGCAAGCATTTGAAATCAAACGCCATTGCGTTGATAAAAAATAAGCAATTGGTTGGTAAAGGTTGCGGGCAAACCAGCCGTATCGATTCATTGCGTCAATCAGTGGAGAAAGCCAACCAATTCAATTTCGATCTAAAGGGAGCTGTTATGGCAAGCGATGCCTTTTTCCCCTTTAATGATTGTGTTCAATTAGGTCACCAGGCCGGCATCGTCGCATTTATTCAGCCAGGTGGTTCTATCCGCGACAAGGACTCCATCGAGTATTGCAAAGAAAATAGATTAGCTATGGTGATAACGGGATTAAGGCATTTTAAACATTGATGCCGTTGCAGAGAACTTAATTATACAGGTTAAACCAAAATGTCTTTTTTTGATCTTCATAGAGTAATTATAAAGCCGGCCGGCAAATCATTGAAAAGAATGTCAGTGCTTAATCCGCTGACGATCCATAAAAAAGGAACAAGGACCAAAGCCATATTTGCATTAGCTCTCGTTTGTTTTCTCTGGGGCACTACCTGGATAGCATCCAAAGAAGGTGTTCGTCATATGCCCCCTTTGCAAATGGCGGGCTTACGCCAACTATTGGGCGGGCTTTGCTACGTAGTATTTTTTTTGATCAAAGGGGCAAGATGGCCTAATCTAAAAGAATGGCAATCCATTATAGTCTTGAGCTTCCTGAATTTTCTGTTGGCCAATGGGCTGAGCACCTGGGGTCTGAAATATATTTCTTCCGGATTGGGAGCCATTATGGGAGCTATTTTCCCCTTGTGGCTGGTAGTGATCGGTCTGTTTTCTGTTCAATCAAAAATGCCGGGCAAAGCTATTGTCGGTTTGTTGTTGGGGTTTGGCGGAGTTTGCATTATTTTTTATGAACACCTTCAAGATTTTTTCAATCCTGATTTTCGATTGGGTATTTTTTTATCATTAATAGCAACCTGGGGTTGGGCATTTGGAACGATCTATACCAAGAAGCATGCGGCTAATTTTAATCCTTATTTCAGCATCGGTTTGCAAATGGCTGTATCCGGGATTGCATTAACCAGCTTTTCTTACAGCTTTACTGACACTATCCCTTTTACTACTATACCCTGGCAGTCCTGGGCTTCTATTGTTTATCTTGTCGTTTTTGGATCGGTGATATCGTTTATCGCTTATTTATATGCCTTACAAAATCTTTCTACAGAACAGGCTTCGTTATATGCTTATATCAATCCAATGGTGGCAATACTGTTAGGCTGGCTGATCTTCTCTGAGAAATTGACCATGTTTATTGCGGCAGGCGGCCTGGTGGCCTTGCTGGGTGTTTATTTGGTAAACAAAGCTTATAAAGTTCCTGCCACCACAACCCCGGAAACGTAAGGCATTTGAGAAGAGGTTTTTGGTTCAATCCTTAATTGCTTTTAGAACTGTACAACTCCCACGCCTCTATGCAACTTCTTTGATAAACTGCTCATAAATTTCCTTCCAGCCGGTATATAATTTATCAGTTCCCAAAAAACTATTATGCCAGATCATGATAAAGGTTCCGTTCACTGACTTTACTGATCGATAGAAATCACGCATTTCTTCCAACGCATGTTGAGCAGTATATTTTTGTTCATAAAAAGAATTGGCATCCATATAGCAGAAAGGGAAAAGTATCAACGCTGATTGCCTGTCTTTTTCCAGGTCATACCAATAAAAAGGCGAAGCTATTGAAGCCCTGAAACCGTTAATACTTCCATAACCCATCGAAAAATCAAATTGAATCCCTTCATCGATCAAACGTCGAAATGTCCCGGGTAAAGTGAACCGTATATAGTGCTGCCTCGAGGAAATAACATTGTTGCCAGTTATATTTTGTAATAGCACTATCTCTTTTTTTAGCAATGAATGTTCGTCTCCACTTCGCCACGACGGATGAATAGCAACAGGATAACGAATCAGATGATCACTTATCAAAGCCTGTAATGCTTTCTGGCGGGGTGAAATATTTTTATCGTAGCGGCTGGTCTTTTCAGCTAACAGAAAAAAATAATACGGCTTCAGGTTATACTGTTGATGCAACTGGTTAAGCCAACCATATGTATCGAAAGGATCTTTTTGTCTCCCCTTTAAAACATGTAATCTTTCCATGAACTGCTTCCAGTTCCCTTTAACCAGTGATTGTATCGAGCCGGCCAGGGTTCGCCACCAGCCTTTGTGTTGGTAAGACCAGGCAATATCAATATCGTAAGTAGGCAGGAAAGTGAATGGTGAATGGTGCCCCGAACCTTCGGGGGTGAGTTTTGGAAATATCCTTTTCAATGCGTCCTTAAAGTCTTTAAGCCATAGGTTCACCAACGGCTGATTTAGAAACGCCTCTTTAAATGCCAATGAATTTTCATGTGCATACCGGCCATATATGTCTTTTTGATGTGGCAGGTATTCTTCATAACGGCTTAACAGATAAAAAGACGCTGCAAAAATATCGAAGGGAAAATCGCCTTCTACTTTAAAAAATGCTTTTTCCCCATTTGCATCAAAGCATTGAATGGGCTGTTGAATTATGTTATTTTCAAATAACAGGGAATGCGGCTTTAACCAAAATTCTCCTGTACTAATCCGGGCCGGGCTATAATTTATTTTAGCCTCGTTGTATTGTTGGAAATAACTTAAATCCGTGGTTAACTCAAAAGGCTGTCCCATCACTTCCTTTCCTGAAAAATCAGCAATGTATTGCAGCCTGGGAGTTATAGTAGAACTGTAAATAAGCACTTATGAAAAATAACTATTTACCTTGTTTTTCTTTCCATTGCTGGTTAAAAGATTTTTTTGGAAACTCCAGCTTACCACGATGGCTGGTCCAGGCCTTAGCGACTTTATTGATGAACCAGCTTTTGGTATTACCGTTCGACATATTCATCCAGCTGCGCCGCAGCATGGCCTGCTTCCACATTTTCCAAACCATTTTTTCGGAAAAATCATAAGCGCCTTCTTCTACCGCCTCATGCCTGTTCTCGAGTAAAAGCTCATGCAGGTTTATCTTTACCGCACATACCTGCGTACAATTTCCGCAAAGAGACGAAGCATGACTCAGGTGTTTCCAATCCTCCATCCCCTTCAAATGAGGAGTTATTACGGAACCAATAGGTCCGCTGTAAGTAGCGGCATAAGTATGTCCTCCAATATTTTTATACACCGGACAGGCATTCAGGCAAGCGCCGCAACGAATGCAGTATAGGCTTTCTCGTTGTATTGGATTGTCCAATATGTTTGTTCTGCCATTGTCCAGCAATATCACATACATTTCATCGGGACCATCTGTTTCATTTGGCTGTCGTGGCCCGGTAACAATGGTATTGTAAGATGTGATCCTTTGTCCCGTCCCGAAAGTCGCCAGCAAGGGCCAGAATAAAGCCAGGTCAGTCATTGACGGAATGACCTTTTCTATACCCACAATAACGATATGCGTTTTAGGCATCGAACAACTCAACCTGCCGTTACCTTCATTTTCAGTAACAGCAATACCGCCAATATCTGAAATGATAAAATTGGCACCGGTAACGCCTACTTCAGCCTGCCGGTATTTTTCCCGCAATATATCTCTTGCCACTAATGTAAGCTGCTCAGGGTTCAGGTTCGGAGCAGTACCTAATTTTTCGGCGAAAAGCTTGGCAATATCCTCTTTGCTTTTGTGCATCGCCGGCGTAACGATATGATAAGGTGGTTCGCCATCCAGCTGTTGAATATATTCACCAAGATCTGTTTCTATACTTTCTATCCCGTTCTTTTCTAAATAATCATTCAGGTGAATTTCTTCTGTCACCATGCTCTTGCTCTTCACCAATGTTTTGCAATTTTTTTCGGCGCATATTTTACCCACTTCATCCAGCGCTTCCTGTGCATCCTGGGCCCAGATTACTTTGGCACCCCTGCTGGTAATTGCTGCTTCAAAAGTCTCCAGCTGCTGATCCAATGTCTCAATAGCTTTCCACTTTATATTCTTCGCTCTTTCCCTTGCCAGGTCCAGTTCAGCAAACTGCTGTTTGCCCATGGGCACTACGGCATTGTACTTACCAATATTAAAATTGATCGTTTTGCGATGATTTCTGTCGGCCGCTTTACCGGTACTCTTGTCCTTAAATTTTGCTGCTGTTTCTTTCACGCTAAAAAATTATTTTTCTTTTACTTCATAATGCTGCTTCGCTACATTATCCAATACTTCATAAAATTCTTTCCCGAATTTTCTTATCAATGGTTCTTTCAAAAATTGATACGCCGGTATTTTTAATTCCTCTCCTAACGCACAGGCCGGACTGCACATTTTTTCCCTCGGCGCGTAATTTACATTAGCATAATCACCATGCTTACCGGGTTTGGCAATAATGGGATAAAGGTGACAACTGATCGGCTTTTTCCAGGAGATGATCCCATTATAGTAAGCCTGCTCAAAAGCACATTTGATAATGCCATTTTTATCCCGGCTGCCATAGACACAAATTTCGTGATCCTTTGGCAGGGTGGGTGTTACCCACCCAAATTCCCGGTCGTATTGGTATTTGCCCTTTCTTTCAATTTCTGCAATAGCGTCCGCAGTAAGGTAAGGTTTCACTTTTTCGTATACTTCCAGGATAATATCAAGCTCTTCCTTTTCCAGTGGAGCGCCTGCATCACCATCTTCGCAACATCCGCCTTTACATTTGCCCAGGTCGCAAACAAATTGCTTCTCTACAACGTCATCGCTGACCAATACATTGTCAATCACTATCACATTATATCATTTTCGTCAAAGATACTGCTTACTTCGGAGATGGCTTATTGCGCCTGAGCATCTTATCCAGTAAGCCTTTGCCGGAAGCCGTCAACCGG
>JANOCH010000589.1:0-9275 GCA_031412015.1 Chitinophagaceae bacterium | reverse complement strand
ATTCGTCACTCCTTGCACCTTATTTAGCCGCGCAGTTCGGCGGGGCTTTCACCGGGGCTGTCATTGCCTGGCTTGCTTACAAACAACATTTTGATGAAACAACAGATAAAGAACTAAAGCTGGCAGTATTTTGCACAGCGCCAGCTATTCGTAATCCTATATATAATCTTATTACGGAGATAATCGGCACATTCGTATTATTATTTGGAGCTTTAACTATATCCAAACCTTCCAACTCATTAGGCACATTAGATGCTTTGCCAGTGGCATTACTGGTTTTGGGAATCGGAATATCATTAGGTGGTCCTACAGGTTATGCCATCAACCCGGCAAGAGACCTGGGACCCAGGATCGCCCATTTTATTTTACCTATCCCGGGAAAAAGGGACAGTGATTGGAGTTATGCATGGGTACCGGTGGCAGGCCCTATTATCGGTGGGTTGATCGCCGCTTACCTTTTCTCCTTGCTATAATTTATATTATTACTGAACAGTTTATTTAATGATGGCGGCTGGTGGTGGTTCTGAATTTTTTTCAACCGTTCCTTCATCATTACTTTCTTCTATGGAGGACAGATACGCTTTGAATAGGTCATTTATTTTTTTAACATCAAATTCTTTTGACCAATATACGCCGGTCACTTCATGCGTGCTTACAGGGTCCTTTTGATCCAATTTGTAAGGCCCCGCTATGCCCAGGTAAGATTCCGAATTAGCTATCCCAAAGGGTACTTTATACAAATAAAATTTTTGCTGTTTCCCCTTGTAGGAAACTATTCTTTCTCCGGCATGAGTGATAAGACCCGGGGACTCTTCATCAGTTGCATACATATACACTTTACTTTTTCCCAATTCTTTTTGAGAACTGTATTGTACAGGGAAAAAACCAGGTTTACCAATCCTTTTTAATTCGTCGTACAGGTCATGGCGGTATTCATCTGTCGTAGCAAGGGTATAGATTATTTTAGAATCAACCGGTTGATTATTGGTAAGCTGGGCGATCATGGTCCGTAGCCGTATACCCCGGTTATTAAATTGACTAAATTTTTTAAGTAAACTATTAGATTCGATGCTGTTAATGATACCCAGCATTTTTATCCAGTCATAATAGTATTCCCCGTTTTCCTCAATATCCTCTTTACTGCCCGCTATTAAATTTTTTGCGGAGCTAATAAAACCCTTCTCATACTGTTTAATAACATCTTTTGTAATAAGGCTGCTATCGTAGAGCGAAACGGATAACCCAACTAAATAGTCGCTCAGCACTTCCGAGCCCGAATATTTCAATATTTCCGGAAACAGGGTTTTTGTTAATGCTAACGAATCATAAAATCCATTTGAAAAATACACAGGTACCCTGATATCAAAAGGATAACGAATCAAAAAATCTTTTAGCAGTGAATAGGATTCCATTGTTTTTATGCCGGATAAATAGGAAACGATAAAGGGTTTTATCAATTCGTTTTCAGGCGTAATGTTCTTATAATTATCTTTTAAAAAGCCCAGGGTTGTATGCCCGCTATCCAGTTCCGAAATCTTATCAACTACTTTTTTGTTGAGATTATTATTGGTATAACTGGAATCAAAATCAGGATATATCTTTAAAAATAGTTTCTGCAGTGCAGGAATATCCGCTTTCAAAAACGCAAGATCATTCCACCACAATTTTAGTTTGTTCACCGTTTGGGTATCGGCTTGCTGCAATAATGTTGTTAGTGCCGTAGCTTGTGATTGAACAGGTATATGACGATCACTTTCTTTTGTCACTTTAAATTCATCAAAAATCTTATCATAAAGCCCCTTTATATCCTGTGGGGAAAGATGGTTGAATAACTCATACAATTCATTACCGTTTAAAACCAGCTTTACTTTTTTCACCAATGGCTGACCTGGTGTAAAAACAAGAAAATCTACATTCTTCACCTTTCCTGCCTCAGTAATGCTGAACCCTGCAATGGAATCATTCCATGCCTTATATATTTCTGATCGCTTTCGAAGGAAGGCCGTGTCACTATCGAACCAAAACCAGTCAGGGATAATGGTCTTATCAAAATAAAGGCTGCCTGAAATAACAGAATCGTACAAAATAAATCTCTCCGAGCCTGCGTGAATTTCGTCGTCTGCAATGGCTACCTCTTTGAGCGGGTAGGGCGAAAAAGTCGAAAAAGATCCATCCGGGGAAATAATAGTCTTCCATTCGGGGTACTGATACGGCAACAACTGGAACGAATTTAAAAAGCGGTCGGCGGAGAGCCGGTTCGAATCATTGGGAAGATAGACCGCATATATATAGTAATTCCGGCTTCCCCTGGCCAGGGAAATCACCCTGGTTTCCAGCAGATCGCCTGCCATTTTACCTGCTATCGTTACAGCGTAACCCGGGTAATTATTTTTACTTATAAACGCAGAATCCAAAACCTTACTTTCCTCAAATCCTGTTTTAAGCCTTTCTTTTATCGATATAAAATAGCTGCTGTCATATGCGGGATCATACAGGTTTTCTTTAACCGATGAAATCCTCATGCCATAAAATACCTGGTCCTTAATATCTATATATTGATAGCTATGTATGATCTTTCCTTCTTCAGAATTTACATCCTTTGTTTCCTTTGGATTAGCTGGCAGCACAACGGAAAATGCATGATTGCCAAAGTCAACCCGCGACCAATTTTTTTCCGCCTGAACGGGCCTTTTAAAATCCGGGTTATATACAAATGATTGGAAAAATCTCGCTGTTTCAGCGTCTTGTAATGATTTCTCCCTGGCAGCGAAAACACCGTTTAAAATAACCTGCTCCAACCCGGGTATGAATACCTGGAGTCTCATTTCGCCTTCATTCATCGACATACTATATTCCCTTCCTTCTGTTCCGTTAACGGTTATTCTTTTTTCTTTTATGTGTCCATCGGTTTTTCTATATCGTTCCTTAATGCCATTGTACAGGCTGTCAGCTCCCAATTTTTTCCGGTCCTCACCTATCTCAACATTAAAGGTCATAAACACCTTCATTACGGAGATATCAAAAAACATTTTCATCTCAAGTCCCATCGATTGAAGCGCTTCAAAAGTTTCGGCTATACCCGGCATTTGCAATTTATATATGCTGTCCCTGATATTAACAGGCCTCCAAACAGATTCGTCGGTCTTTACTAAATACTTATCCGGGTTTATTTTTTTTGAAGACATTACGGGGCTTACCGTAAATCCTTTGCTTTTCAATAAAGCGATAACTCCCGAATCGCCGGGTAAATGAGCCACACCCACCGCAAAAAAAGTACTGCGAACCGCGGAAAGACTATCCATCCTCTCCGCCATCTTTCGGTTACGTTTGATCATAATATAATCCTTCTGCCCGTTGTCACCCCGGTACATAGCATCAATACTATCCAGCAACTGGGCATTATATATTTTGATCAATCTTTCTATTCCGCTCCGGTAATATTTATCATCAAACAAAGCCGTTTGGATCTTTCCTTCAATATCCTCCGAATTAATATGCTCGAGCTGGTCCTGCAAGTCTTCTATACCACCTACCCATTTACCCTGTTTTCTGGCGAGGTCAAAAAGATACGCATCGACGAAAGTGGGCATATCCCCTTTCCTGAAAATTTCAGCCTGCAGCGCCGATTCCATTTCCTCCAGGTCATCAAGGGTTACTTTTTCGGCGGGTTTATAAAATTTGGAGGCTAGCAGATCTTTATACTTATTCCATGTTTCCGCATTTACCGCATCCTTTACTTTGACGGGCTCCCTGGCGGCCTTTTCTTCCTTGTCAGTCATCAGCTGATTAACCATCTGGGTACCCAGCCGGTTCATATCCAACTCAGCGGCAAAGGCCTCTGTTTGACCCAGTGCTTTATAGAGAGAATCACCAAAATAAAATATTCTTTTATCTGTAAGGTGCATGGTTCCAAATAAATAAGAAGGCCTGGTCAAACCATTTCCTGAAATACGCCAAAGTAAAGTATTCGAAGGTTTTGCCGGTTGACCGTAGGAAACGAACTCCAGGGAAAGAATAGCTAAAAGTAAAAACAGCTTTTTCATACAGGGGCTTTTAAAGGAAGCTAATTGCCCCTTTTTTTTGTCACTATTAACGATTAATTGCTGTAAAAATTCTTCTCAACAAATAAAAAAGTTGTTGCAACAGCAATACAAAAATAGTCACGGAAGGCGCTAAAGAATTATCAATTCAGCATGCTCAGGTAGCTGAAGCAATAATAACATCACAGGCTTTTCTTATTTGTGTGTCAGAAATAACAAGCGGAGGTGAAATGCGCAGACACCCCGAAGCAAATAAGAACCAATCGGTCAAAACACCATTTGTAATACAGGCATCAATGATCTTTTTGTTTGTTTCAAACGAATCAAATTCTATGGCCAGCCATAAACCAAAAGATCGTACTGTTTTTATTTTGGGGTGTACCAACAAAGAACGAAACAGCTTTTCTTTTTCCGGAACTCCATCGGACAACGGAACAGACCCGATACCTATCGGGTGCCGTCCTCCAATCAAAACTTCCATGGCGGCCATGCCCGCCGCACAACTAACCGGATGACCTCCAAATGTTGTGATGTGCCCCAGTACCGGGTTATCAGTAAAAGCATCCATCATTTTTTTATCGGCAATAAATGCACCTAATGGCATACCACCTCCCAGTGCTTTACCAAGCAAAAGGATATCCGGAACGATATCAAAATGCTCAAATCCCCATAGCTTGCCGGTACGACCAAATCCAGTTTGTATCTCATCAAGCACCAGGAGTGTTCCTGTGTTTGTACATTTTTTTCTTAGTGCCTGTACCCATTCTATTGTGGGTGCGATTATACCCGCCTCCGCCTGTATCGTTTCAGCAATAACACAGGCCGTTTGTTCATTGATATCATCCAGGGCCTCAAAAGATCCATAATCACAATGAATGATACCGGGCAATAAAGGACGAAAAGCATTGCGCCAGTATTCACTACCCATCACACTTAAAGCCCCCTGTGTAGATCCATGGTATGAATTATTGAAAGCGATGATCTTCGTTCTGCTGGTTACCCGTTTCGCCAGCTTCATGGCGCCTTCCACGGCTTCCGCACCGGAGTTGGTAAAGTAAACTGAATTGAGTGACGGCGGCAGGTGATCGGTAATCAGTTTAGCATATTGCACCTGCGGCGCTTCCACAAATTCGCCATACACCATGATGTGCAGGTAAGCATCCAGTTGCTTTTTGATAGCTTTGATAACATTGGGATGGCGATGTCCTATATTGGCTACGCTGATACCTCCGATAAGATCAATATATTCTTTACCATTAACATCATATAGGTTCGACCCTTCGGCTTTAACGATTTCCAGCGCAAGTGGCGCTGTTGATGTTTGCCCTACATGGCGTAAAAAAAGTTCCCGCTGGTTCAAGGATTTTTATTTCCGGCAAAGGACGCAAAGATTGAGCAGCGACGCAAAGAATTTATCTAATATTATGGGCCAGGAGACCCAAAGAGAAAAGGAGATAAAGAGTATTTTTGAGCAGCGGGGTTAACTATGAAAGGTATCATTGTTAAGTAATCTAAAATTTAGCCGTTGAATTTTAGGTGGCATAAAAATGGAACCCTGGAAGGAAAAGCTTCGGTAATTAAACCCTAAACATTAAATCTGGTATGGCCTTAATACTTCCCGTAGAAGACAAGTCACCGCAATTTGGCAACAATTGCTTTTTGGCGCCTAACGCAACTATTGTGGGTAACGTGATCATGGGAGACGATTGCAGCGTTTGGTTCAATACAGTCGTGCGGGGAGACGTAAACTTTATTAAAATGGGTAACAAAGTGAATGTACAGGATGGCGCTTGTATTCATTGCACTTACCAGAAATACGGGACAACCATCGGCAATAATGTTTCGATTGGACATAATGCTATCGTGCATGGCTGCACCATTCATGATAATGTACTGATAGGGATGGGAGCGATCGTTATGGATAACGCCATCGTGCATAGCAATACCATCATTGCGGCGGGTGCCGTCGTCCTGGAAAATACGATCTGTGAGGCCGGAAGCATTTATGCCGGAGTTCCGGCCAAAAAGGTGAAGGATATTCCGCAAGAAATGATCCATGGTGAAATAGACCGGATCGCTAACAATTATATCAAATATGCCGGCTGGTTTAAAAAAGATTAGACAATATGTAAGAGGCAACAGGCCTGTAATTTCATATCATAAACTAATTTTTTTGCAAGTTGCTCATTGCCAATTGCATGTTTTTTGGGTGGTAGTTATACTATAGTAAAAGCAATTATTAATTTTTATTTTCGTTTTACTATGAAACAGTTACAAATGAAAAATTTCCTGACAATCGCGGCGCTGGTGAGTTTCATGCTGGTAATGACTTCCTGTAATTTGTTCAAGCCAAAGTATGGTTGTCCAACGAATGGCAAGAACATTGGCGCGGAGAAATTGGCCAGTGGTGATCCGGAATCCGAGAAAGCCGCCCGGAAAGCAAAAAAATTCAAAAGTTAACAAGCGTTCAGGCAGCCTTTTCATCCGTATCCAAGTCTTATAGTAGAACCATTAAACCTAAAAAAGTTTACTATGAGTCTGTCTTTACGAACTACCCTTGGATGCACTGAAGCCGTACTCGCCGACGACGGTAGCTTAAACCTCTTCTATCATGTAGCCGGCATCATCAACGAAGATCTCCGTATCAAATTCTTAAATAAGGAAGACGAGTTCGACGCTATCAACTGGGACTTTAAATACAAAGGTCATCCCCTCACCCTTCGATATGATATCTACAATGGCATTTCTGTTTATCCGACAAAGGTCAATGCCGCATTGCCAAAAGACAACCTCGCTGTTGTAGAGCTGGCCAATATACTGGATGGGAAACTGTTTAACCCGATGAGGAATATAGCCTGAACTAATAGGTTTTCGCCTCAATGGATTCCATGATATTCACGTAACTCACATACCTGTCTTCACTGATCTCTCCATTGATGACAGCTTCTTTGATCGCACATCCCGGTTCATTTACATGCAGGCAATTGTTGAACTGGCAGTCATTGAGCCTTGATCTCATTTCCGGAAAATAATGCGATATCTCCTGTTTGGAAACATCTACTAATCCAAACTCCCGCATACCCGGCGTATCGATAATTCTACCTCCAAAAGGCAGATCAAACATCTCAGCAAAGGTGGTAGTATGTTGCCCTTTACCGCTCCAGCCGCTTATTCCCTGCGTCTTTAAATTCATATCCGGGAAAATAATATTGAGCAAGGAGGATTTGCCCACACCACTGTGGCCGCTTATAAGAGAGGTCTTGTCTTTTAATTCCTCTTGTAATGTTTCTATGCCGGTATTTTCCGTGGTACTCGTCAAAAAGACCTTGTACCCGGCCTTCTCATACATCTCCTTCATTTCCTCAAACTTTTCCTGATCCTTCTTTTTAAACAGGTCCGCTTTGTTAAAGACAACAATGGCTTTTACATGAAACATTTCAGAGGCTACCAGGAACCTGTCGATAAACCCCTGTGATGTTCTGGGTTCTTTTAAAGTAGCCACCAAAACCGACTGATCAAGGTTTGACGCAACAATATGATGCTGATGTTTTGACCTTGGCGACTGCCGGTTGATATAATTTCTGCGGGGATGTATTTCATCAATAATGGCCGTGTTTTCGGCCTTATCTTCCACGGCTATTTCCACTTCGTCTCCTACGGCTATGGGATTGGTGCTGGTAATACTATCGATCTTGAACACCCCTTTCATCCGCGCATGGTGCCATTGACCGGCCTCATCTTTTACGGTGTACCAGCTCCCTGTCGATTTATAAACAGTTGCTTTCATTGACTGCGAATTTCGGCAATAACAGGAATAACACGAATTAAACTAATGGGAACACTAATGAAACGAATTGACGGTAATTAGAACTAATTATAAGAAGAGCCTATCAGGGGAATCTTTTGAGAATGGCATAACGAAGTAAAATCTCTAAAAATAATAAAGCCAGGGCGGCCAGAGCAAACGGTAAAAACTTTTCTTCGTGGCGTTTGTAAGACATCACCTCGACCTTTGATTTTTCCAGTTGATCAATTTGCTTATAAATATTTTGTAGTCCTTCCTTGTCTTTGGCCCGGAAATAACGCCCACCTGTTTCATTAGCTATTTTCTGTAATAACCCTTCGTCAATGAAATCCATGGCCGGATTCTTTTGCTGGGATTTGCCGGTTATTTCGACAATGGTAGAAGCTATGGCGCCCATACCGATCGAATAAACTTTCACTCCCTTTGCCTTCGCGATTTCCAGGGCGGTCAGTGGATCTATAAGACGGGTATCCGGCGCATCTTCCTTACCATCGGTCAGTAAAATGATCACCTTGCTTTTTGCTTCACTTTTCGATAACCGGTCCACCGCAGTTGCCAAACCTTCCCCTATCACCGTACCATCCTTTAAATAGCGACGGCTTTCCAGCGATTGTATCTGCATCACTAATGTATTCCTGTCGGTAGTAAGAGGAACCTGGGAAAAACTTTCACCTGAAAAGATAACAAGACCAATCCTGTCAACCGGTCGACTAAGTACAAAATCAACTGCCACTTCTTTGGCTACTTCCATACGGGAAGGTAATATGTCACGTGAGTTCATACTGCCGCTAACGTCTATGCATAAAACAATATCAATACCCTCTCCCTGTGTTTGTCGCTGGTCATTTCTTTTTTGTGGCCGGGCCACTGCTACTATCAATGCAGTCACCGCCAGTAATCGTAAAATAAATGGGACATGACGAAAATAATTTTTAGCCGTGGATACCCTGAAAGCATGAGCCGAGGAAACTTTGATAGCTGGCTGTCGTTTGTTGCTTTTCTTAGTGTACCACCATATCAAAAAAGGTATCAACCCGAACAACATGAAATTTTCCGGGTAAGCAAAATCAATATTTCTGATCCAGTCGTACAACATTATTAAATCCGTTAACTTTTATTGTCTTTTTGTTCTACACTATTGATCGTCAATTGCTCAATTTTTTGAATAGACCAATTGATAGTATCGAAACTATTCTTATCATCCTCGGATGAGGGTATGTATTTGGCAAATTTTACAAAATCGCTTAACCGCAGCGACTGTGACAGCTTTTCAAATTGCTCTTTGGGAATTTTCAATTCACGTAATTGCGAAACGAGATCATCGGTCGTATTTTGGAGTGAATGAATGCCCGTTTTATTGAGCACGTAAATCCTGAAAATATCAACCAGCTTTGAATAATACTGTTTCACCTCTGGTTTCTCCTTTTGCA
>JANOCH010000588.1:0-3251 GCA_031412015.1 Chitinophagaceae bacterium | reverse complement strand
TTTCTTCGATGACAAAATCTAACTGGGTCGCAAACCTGATAGCACGCATCATTCGCAACGGATCATCACTAAATGTTTGTGCCGGGTCCATCGGCGTCCGGATGATCTTTGCTTCTATATCCTTCAATCCATCAAAGGGGTCAACCAATTTCCCATAATCATCCTTATTAAGACTTATGGCCAATGCATTCATAGTAAAATCTCTTCTCTTCTGATCATCCTCGATAGAGCCGGGCTCAACTTCAGGGTTGCGTGATTCGAAGCGATAACTTTCTTTCCGGGCTCCTACAAATTCGATGTCAAAAGCGGCCCCAGCCTCCCCCACGAACTCCATTCCCAACCTTCGCTCTGCTCGGTTGCCTCCGGTGGAGGGGGCTTTCGTAGAGTCATTATTATTTGAAGGGCTCACTTTAATGTGTGCCGTTCCAAAATTTTTAAAATAGCTGACCTGGGGAACGGGCTTGAAATGTCTTGCTACCGCTGTGGCCAATTCAATACCATCGCCTACGCAGACGATATCTGCGTCTTTCGTGGACCGGCCCAATATTTTATCCCGCACAAAGCCACCTACCAGGTATGTTTCCACATCCAGTTCAGCCGCTGCGAGCGCCACTTTTTTTAAGATCATCAATTCTGTTTCAGTGCAGGAAATTTCCATAATCAGGGCAAAGATCGGGTTTGAGTGTTGAAGTTTAACGTGGCGAAATTGGCCTCAATTTTCGTGTTTACGGCCGCAGTATGGTAACTGTCGCATCTTTATTCCATTTAATAACCGAAGACGGCGTCGAAATAGTCTTATCGTCCTGCCGGTATTTTACAACATAGTCCACCGCGTTTTTTATTTCGTCATCTATATCTGAAAAAAACCTGGCGGTAGGCTGACCCGATATATTAGCTGACGTGGACACAATGGGTTTTCTGAATCTTTTGATAAGATGCTTGCAGAAACTATCCTTACAAATACGAATGGCTATGCTTCCATCTTTTCCAACCAGGTTATCCGCGAAACCAATGGCACCCTCATATACTACCGTCACTGGTTTTGTATTTTGCTGCAGGTAATCAAATACACGGAGATCGGTATTGGCGACATACTTTAATACATCTCTTTCTTCCGCCACTAATACGATCATCGCTTTTTCATCCGGCCTTTTCTTCAATTGAAATATTCTTTCAACGGCTTTTGCATCGGTAGCATCGCAACCAATTCCCCAGACAGTGTCGGTAGGATACAGTATGATACCTCCCGTCTTTAATGTCTTTAAACATGCTTGTATATCTTCTTCAAAATCCATGGATCGTTTCAAGTTTTAAGCCATTACACTTTTATAAACATTCATCACCGAAGCCGCGTACTTTTCGGGGGTAAATTTTTGAGTGTGTTGAATACCCTTTGCTTTCATATCCGCCACCAACTCTTTATCAGTATATACTCTTAGGATGGCTTCCGCCAGGTCTTCCGCACTATTCGGATCTACACACAAGGACCCTGGTCCGCCGACTTCGGGCAGGCAGGAAACATTGGACGTGATAACCGGCAACCGGCTCCATAAAGCTTCCAGCACCGGGGCACCAAATCCTTCGTAAAAAGAAGGATAGATCATGGCCTTGGCAAGCTGGTAGATGACAGACAGGTCTGGTGTAGATAAATAACCGGTGTCATTTTTTGCTTCTTTCCTTTCTGATAAAAAAATGATCTTCTTTTCCAGGTTATGCTGCAGTATAAAATCCTTTACTTTCTGTTTATATTTTCCTCCGTTGCCAATTACCACCAACGGAATATCAAGCTCATTGCGCAACAGGAAAAAAGCTTTACAAACCGTCAGGAGATTCTTTCGATCCACAATGGAACCTACTGAAAGAAAAAACTCTGGTGGCAAATGATATTTCTGCGAAACCCTTTTCTTCTCTTCTTCATTTGCTCTTATACTGAAAATGGGTGAACAGCTCTGCCAGCATATTTCAATCTTTTCGCCGGGTATTTTATAAAAGTCTATAATATCCTGCCGGGTTTGATCACTGATCGCAATGATCTTATCCGCCTGTTCACAGGCATAGCGGAATTTCTTGCGATAGATCTTTACATCGATGGGATTATATTGCTCCGGGTAATGCTCCGGGATAAGGTCGTGTATGGTGACTACTGACTTAACACCGGTTTTTTTAATGCCGATCGGTATTTCGTGACTCAACCCGTGATAGATATCGATCTTCAACCGTTGCAGGTCTTTCTTCACCCAACTGCTTCGCCACGCGGCTGTCAGCAAGGTATCCGGAAAAGCAGTTGGCAATACTTCATGCAGGTTAGGCCTGTCGAACTTATACCTTGAAGATCTTATTGGATTGAATAAATAATATTGATGGTCAGGATAGTAATCGAGCAATAGATTGATCAATGTCCGGCTATAATGTCCCAATCCGGTATTATTATGATAAGCCCTTTTAGCATCAAATCCTATATTCATAAGGCGCAAAGTTGCAGATAAAATTGATGCAATGCTCTACTGTTGAATATTTAACGTTCATTGACAATTCACTATCCACTATTGCCTATTTTCGCAGCAAATTTCAACAATGCAGGAATTAATTCAGCAGGCCTGGGGCCAAAGGGACCTTTGTAAAGACAATACTTACGCCGATGCTGTGCGGGTCGTTATAGAAGAATTAGATAAAGGGCGGTTAAGAGTCGCTACTCCCACCGCTAAAGGATGGGTGGTTAATGAATGGGTGAAACAGGCCATACTGATGTATTTCGGCATTCAGCAAATGAAAACATGGAACATTGAGCCGTTTGAGTTTTATGATAAAATGTTATTAAAGAAAAATTATAAGGACCTGGGTGTTCGTGCGGTTCCGCATGCTGTAGCAAGGTATGGAGCTTACCTGGCAAAAAACGTTGTATTGATGCCGTCGTATGTCAACATCGGCGCCTACGTAGATGAGGGAACGATGGTGGATACCTGGGCGACAGTTGGCAGTTGCGCACAGATCGGCAAAGGCGTACACTTAAGCGGGGGTGTTGGAATCGGCGGTGTGCTGGAACCATTGCAAGCCTCTCCGGTGATCATTGAAGATGGCTGTTTTATCGGGAGCCGTTGTATAGTAGTAGAAGGGGTAATAGTAGAAAAAGAAGCGGTATTGGGAGCCAATGTGGTGTTGACCCAATCCACCAAGATCATTGATGTAAGTGGCAGCGAACCGATAGAAATGAAGGGCCGGGTTCCGGCGAGAAGTGTGGTGATCCCTGGTTC
>JANOCH010000587.1:0-12033 GCA_031412015.1 Chitinophagaceae bacterium | reverse complement strand
GCCATGGGAATTTGGTTTGCGTTGGTCAAATGGAGAATGAATAAAATGGCAATTTTGAAATTAGAGTATCGGGAAATTGCGCCGGAAAGGTACTTATATAATTTCAGGTTATGCTATCCATTCCAAAAACGACCGATCGGTCAATTTTTAGATTTCCTAACTCCATTCTTTCATTTGTTTTTCTTGTCTTTTGTTAATGCGTGAAGCAACGATAATACTTGCTTCAAACAAGAGATACAATGGAACAGCAACGATGGCCAAACTGAAAGGATCAGTGGATGGGGTGATAATAGCCGCTGCGATAATGATTATTACAAAAGCATGCCTGCGGTATTTTCTTAAAAACTTACCGGTCACCACTCCCACTTTGGCCAATATCATCACCAGTAAGGGCATTTGGAACAATACGCCGATTCCCACCGTAGTATAAATGAGATTTTCCAGGTAATCGGAAAAAGTGGGTTTTATTTCAATCAATGGGCTCAACGAATAAGAGAAATAAAAATTGACCATGAAAGGCGTCAGGATATAGTAGCCAAATGCTACGCCTCCAAAAAATAGTAGCGATACCCAAAGGATCACCCCCCCGGTATTTCTTTTTTCTTTCTCTGAAAGGGCCGGTTTTATAAACCGCCAGAACTCCCAAAATATATAAGGGAACGCAACAACAAAGCCACCGACAAAAGCAATCGTAAAAGATGAAATGAACTGACTTGTCAACTGGGTACTTAAGAAAGTTGCTTTTACACCCTGCATGCAAATAGCGTCTCCGAGACCTATTGCATGACTTAGTTTACAAAACCAGCCATAAGTAACAAAACTATCCTGTGTAGGGGCTAAAAGAATATCATTAACTATTTCCCTGACATAAATAAAAAATACTATCGCGGAGATGGCTATGGCAATGACGGAACGGATCAGGTGCCAGCGCAACTCTTCCAAATGGTCAATAAATGACATTTCTTCACTGTCACTTTTCTTTCTCTTGTCAAAAAAATCCATTATGGCCATTGCTGTATTTTAATAAAGTGGGGCAAAGATAGTGGTAGAAGGCGCAAGGCGCAAGATTCAAGGCACAAGGCTTTATTTAAAAATCTCTCTTTTAATCTGACGGCATCTTCGTGTCATCTTGTGCCTTGTTCCTGGTATCTTTATTTAAGTTTCTTCATTTTTACCATTTCGATCCTGGTGTCACTCACGCTGATAACATCAAATTCATAATCGTCGATAATAATGCGCTCCTTTTGTTGTGGTATGGTCTCATGAAAATTTATAATATAACCGGATAACGTTTCCGATTCATTTTCCGGAAATTCAAAACTGTATTTTTCTTCCAGGTAATCAAGTTCCAGCCTGCCCGAAAAAATAAACTCATTCTCGGCTATCTGCTTCTCCACAAACTTCTCCGTATCGTACTCGTCCTGTATCTCTCCAAATAGTTCTTCCAGGACATCTTCCATGGTGATGATACCTGCGGTACCTCCAAATTCATCCACCACCCAGGCGATGCTTTTCCGTTCCCGGCTGAATTTGCTTATCAGGTCCGCCGCACTCATACTTTCAGGCACAGCCGGGATCGGGAGTAAAATAGACTGAATGTCTGCAGGATTCTGAAATAGATCAAGTTGATGAATATACCCTGCCAGGTGATCGATATTGTCTTCATATACTACCAATTTGCTCAATTTGGTTTCAATAAATTTCTTCTTCAGCTCGTCAATCGAAGTACTGAGCGTAACACCAACGATCTCTTTTCTCGGCACCAGGCATTGCCTGATCTTTACTTTTGGAAATTCCTGGGCATTTTCGAGCAATTGTGTGTTTCGGCCCTGTCTTTCTTCATCGAGGTTTTGCTGGAAAAGGTTTTTCAGTTCACCCAGGCTAAGCGGTTCTTTGTGTTTGTCAACCCTCACGTTGAAAACATATTTTAACAGCCATTCCGCCAAATTGATAAACCCTTCCGCGATTGGAGAAAACATCTGATAAAAAAAGTCTGTTACAAGGGACAATCGGGTCAGCAAAATATTACTCCTCGCCCTGAAAATGGCCCGGGGAATAAACTCAGCAAATATCAATACCACGAATGTGGCGATCCCAATTTCTACAATGATGTGGACCAGATCGGCACCCACACCAAGGTATTTCCAAACTGGCTGCATTACCGAACTGATCTGTAGGCTGAAGAAAACCAAAAAGATATTGAAACCAATCAGCGTAGCGCCGATAAAACTGGCGGGAGCATCTATAAATTTTGCCAGCAGCTGACCAGCCGTCCCTCCTTGCTTTTTTCTTAATTCAATATTCAGCCGGTTGGCGCTGTAATAAGCCATTTCAATTCCCGCAAAAAACCCCATTAGTAGCAGGGTCAGCACAAACCAGGTTATCGTCTTCCATTCTGCCATAGGGTAAAGATAGTAAACGGCAGGTTTTTGTTGCTGCCGGATAAGTACAGGCTATTTAATGTCTAAAAATTCTTTTACGATCTCCTCCGCCTTCCTACAGGCACGCTCCAGGTCATCGTTGACAATGATTTTATTGAAATGCTCTTTAAACGATATTTCATAAGATGCTTTATTTACCCTGGCTTGCAGGGATTCAGCCGTTTCCGTTCCCCTGGATTCCAGCCTTTTTTTCAACTCTTCCACGGAGGGAGGTTCGATAAAAATAGTAAGCGATGTGTCGGGGTATTGTTGTTGAACATGGATGGCTCCTTTTACATCAATATCCAAAAGAGGGCATTGATTGTTGTCCCAAAGCCGGTACAATTCACTTTTCAAAGTTCCATAATACTTGCCTTCATATACCATTTCCCATTCTACAAATTCATTACGCTGGATCTTTTGTTTAAAATCCGGAAGCGGCATAAAGTAATAATCCTGCCCGTGTTTTTCATAACTACGGGCCTCTCTGGTAGCCGCCGAAATAGAAAAAGCGAGTTGCGGAAAAATTTTCAACAAGCGTCTCGTAATAGAAGTTTTTCCGGCACCAGAAGGGGCGGTGATGATGATGATCTTATTTTGATAAATGCCCATGTGCAAAGAAAGGAAATTCAATAGAACTTAGACCCGAATTATTTTGTCGTGATGACAATAGAATTTGTTAATTATCGTAGTGAAAGATCTCCGTGATTTTATAATCAGGCCTCCACTCTTTTAATATCTGCTCCCAATTTTTTCAATCGATCATCTATATATTGATAGCCACGGTCTATTTGTTCTATATTTTGAATAGTACTCTTTCCTTCGGCGCTTAATGCGGCAATTAACAACGATACTCCGGCCCTTATATCAGGACTACTCATCGTGATACCTCTTAATTTTTGTTCCCTCTCGAGGCCTATCACAACAGCACGATGCGGGTCGCACAAAATAATTTGTGCCCCCATATCAATGAGTTTGTCAACAAAAAATAAGCGGCTCTCAAACATTTTTTGATGAATCAATACGCTGCCTCTTGCCTGGATAGCGGTTACTAAAACAATACTTAATAGATCGGGTGTAAAGCCAGGCCATGGATGATCATAGATGGTTAACACGCCGCCATCAAAATACCGCCTTACCTCATAAATTTCCTGCGATGGAATATGAATATCATCGCTGCTGAAATTCATTTGAATACCTAATTGTTGAAACTTTTCAGGAATGACGCCTAAATGTTCTAACCCCGCATTTTTGATAGTGATATCACTTTGTGTCATCGCAGCAAGCCCAATAAAAGAACCCACTTCTATCATATCGGGTAACATTCGATGTTCGGTGCCTCCGAGATAACCAACTCCCTCAATAGTTAGCAGGTTGCTGCCAATACCACTGATCCTGGCACCCATACGATTGAGCATCTTGCAAAGTTGTTGGGTATAAGGTTCGCAGGCTGCATTATATAAGGTGGTAGTGCCTTTCGCCATCACTGCAGCCATAACAATATTGGCCGTACCTGTTACGGATGGCTCGTCAAGCAACATATTCGTACCTTTCAGATCAGGCGACTCCAAATGAAAAAATCCATCCTCCGGGTGATAATTAAAAGCAGCGCCTAATTTTTCAAACCCGATAATATGTGTATCTAACCGGCGTCTTCCTATTTTATCACCGCCGGGTTTGGGAATAAATGCTTTTCTGAAACGGGAAAGCATGGGACCTGCCAGCATCACCGAGCCTCGCAGTTTTCCACTTTTCTTTTTATAATCCTCGCTATGCAGGTAGTCAATATTTACGTTATCAGCCTGGAAGACGCAGGTATGCCGATCGGGTCTTTCTATCTTCACATTCATTTCCCCCAGCAGTTCAATCAATAAGTTAACATCGAGAATATCGGGTATATTGCTGATGGTAACTTTTTCGGGCGTTAAAAGCACCGCGCTGATGATCTGCAAAGCTTCATTCTTAGCTCCTTGTGGAATGATCTCACCGGATAGCTTTTTTCCGCCGCTTACTTCAAAGGAATGCATACAATTTTATTGACAAGTTGATTGGTTACTAAATTAACAGGATGGGGCTGCAAGGTAATTTTTTCAGGCAATAGGTTAAAGGATGAAAATTAAAAAGGTTGATCAGTATTACCTGTCAACCTCCAATTTAATGCCTTATCAACTATTTAATTAATATCTTTTCTTCTTAAACTTACCACCACCGCTGCCACGATCATTTCTATCGTTTCGATATTGTCCACCGCCGCCGCCGCTGCCGCCGCGTTGCTGAAATTTGCCTCTTTGTTTACCATAACCACCACCACGATCCCTTTCACGATTATCCTGCGGACGGAAAGCCTTAACATAAGGTGTATTCGTAAATGTCAACTGCCCGTTGGTAATGCCAGTTAATTCGCTTTGAATGGCATCATCATGTACTACTTCTTTATGCCAGTTGTTATAGGCAAGTTTCATGTAGTAGGCTATGGCATTGGCAAAACCCGAACGTTTATCCGGATCGTCCTCTCCCAATGCTTTTTTGATCACTACTTCCAGGTTCTTTCCAAGGTGCGAATGCTTGGGATGTCGCTTAGGATAAGGTAATGGCTTAGGTTTTTCACTTAATGATTCCCTTGTAGGAATCGGATAAGGTGATTTTACCTCAAGCTTAAAATCAGAAATAAGAAACAGGTGATCCCAAAGTTTGTGACGAAAATCCTCAACATTTTTAAGATGCGGGTTCAAAAAGCCCATGAGTTCAATAACAGCGTATGCATTGCTTTGGCGACGCTCGGGGTCTTCAATGGTCAGCAAATGCTCAATCATTTTTTGAACATGCCGGCCGTATTCTCTCATCGCCAGGTTATTTCTTGTTGTATTATATTCCATTAAAATAAGTTAGTGCCTTTAGCAAATGTAGAGAAAAGGGTCAAAAGTTTAAAGTTTAAGAGTTTAAAGCAGAAATCGGGTAACCAGGGCGACTTTTGAGATGGGCGCAGAAAGCACCGCCACTTTAAATTATTGAAGGCCTTCTTTTATTAGGGGAACATTGGGGAAAAAAGAAAGGGGCCCCGAACCAAGGCCCCTTTTACAAGCCACCATCCTCTTCCACCTAAGAGGTCATTTAATGAATAGTTGATTGACGCTGGATTCCAGGCTTTTTTTATCGGTAACTCTTAACCAATAAACCCCGGGAGTTAAAGTTGCTATCTCCATGTAAGGGGAACCAATCGCTACTGCTATATCTTTCTTCACCGCCATCTGACCCTGCGTATTATAAACCTGGACATTAAAATGTCCGTGCAAATTATTATCAAATTTGATACCAACAATACCCTTCGAGGGATTGGGATATATAGAAAATTTGGTGATAGCGGAACTTTCCAGTTCAAGCTGCTTAATATTACTATAGCGAACATACCCACTCGCATAAACCTGCTTTATCCTGAAATAAAATACCCCGCTTTCATTACTGCCCGCAGTATAGGGAAGCCTGTATAAATTATTAGCCTGATCGCTTTTAGAAATGGAGCCGATACTTGTAAAATTCTTACCATTTTTACTGACCTCTGCTTCATAGTGATACTCCGCATAAGTGTCATCAAACCCTGTCCAATTTAATTCGACTTTATTTGGCGTTAGTTTTTTAATATTAAAAGCATGAACACTTAATGGCAGCACTGAAGCCGGACAGGTACAGTATTCAAAATGAAAATTAACAAGGGCCGAGCTAAGCACGAGCACAGAGCTGCTTCCGCCAGGAACTATGCCTATGGCAGAAGCGTTTACATCATAATTATAGCTAACACTATCGGTACCATAAAACTGTGTAATAGTGACGGAGTCACTGATATTCACGCAAAGCACTCTCGTTAACACTGTATCAGATCCTCTTGAGTAGAAGTCTGTTCCGGCACCCGGAAATCCGTCATAGGCTGTAAGTGGAAAAGGGCCGAAACTAAGATTTGCGGTACTGGTCAGTGGTGTAATTATCCCGGGACCAACTACCTGGTCTGTTCGATCATAGGTGTAGCTGCCGTTTTGAGCCGACGACGAAAAATTTTGCAATGCGACCGTATCAATGATGCCTTTAATGGTAACACATAAGCGAACACAGGTCACCATTCCCGATTGCGGATCAAACTGTGGAAACTTAACTTCCTTGGAAACCAATCCGGCTGGCAACAGAATAGTTGTATCATACGCTGTTCCTCCTGCCGGCTGACCATCCGGGCATTGAGCAAAACTGCTTTGGTAAGTCGCCAGTATGCCAACGAAAAATAAAAGAACAGGTAAGAAAAATTTGTATAAACATTTCATAGGCCACGGGTTTGTGTATTCATATTGGATTACTCTTAGCAACCATAAAGGTAGAGTCGTCAAAAGCTTAAAACAACAGTAAATAAACTTGTTAATGTATACGAATAAATAAAAAAAAATGTCGAAGCAAAGCCTAGTAAAACCTGTACTTAAATAGCAAGTTTTTTACGGAAACTTTACTAAGAGTTTTCCCAAATCGCCCTGCTTAACCCCTGCAATTGTAAAACAAGGGTTAAGGCGAACAAGCTACCTTTGCGGCGCTTATGAAGATTGTTTTTAATACGAAGTCGCTGCTAAACGCCCATCAACAGGATAAATATTTCCTGCACGAAACATTAAAAAGATTGATCGACAAATATCCGGAACATGAATTCACTATCCTGACCGATCAGGCCGATGCAAATTTTTATCAAGTCGGAAAAAATGTAACCACTATTATTACACGCCAACCTTTGCGACATACTTTGCTAAGGAAACTCTGGTTTGATTTCAGATTGCCGGCGATTCTTAAAAAATGTAAAGCAGATGTATTTGTTTCGGCAGATGTATTTTGTTCACTGGAAACGCCTTTACCGCAATGTGTTCTATTGCATGACGTTACTTTCGTATACCATCCCAATGGCTTTAAAAAATCAACCCTGTTTTTTTACAAGCGATACTTTCCAAAATTATTACACAAAGCAACCACCATTGCTACTGGTTCAGCTTATTTAAAAAAAGATCTGTTCATTCGTTATAAAATAGCTGAACAAAAAATTGATGTTGTAACTCCGGCAGCCAGGGAAGCTTTTCTTCCCGTCGACGAAAGCGTGAAAGAAGAAACGAAAAGTAAATATTCCGAAGGAAAAAGCTATTTTATATATACGCAGGCCGTTCATTCAAAAAAAAGCCTGGTGACGCTGCTAAAAGCATTTTCTATTTTCAAAAAAAGGCAAAAGAGCAATTGGAAACTAGTAGTAGCCGGAAACATTGAGCGCTACGGAAAATCATTTACAGAGAGTCTTAAAGCCTATAAATACCGGGATGATATCGTATTGACCGGTTTTGTAAAAGAGGATGATCTGGTTAAGTTGATCGGCTCAGCCTATGCTTTGATTCGTCCAAATCAACAGGATGGTGTTGACGGATCGTTGCTGGAAGCTATGAATTGTCATATTCCTGTTATCGCCTCAGCAGATCCGTTTACAAAAGAAATCGCAGGTGACGCGGCATTATATGCAAATACTGATGATCATACCGATGTCGCGGAAAAAATGATGCTTCTATATAAGGATGAATCCCTTCGAAGCCGCCTTGTTGAAAAAGGGAAAACAGTTGTTGAGAAATACAATTGGGATAAAACCGCGGATGCGTTATGGCAATGTATCCAAAAAGCTTATGCCACTGCCGGCGAGACACAATGCTGATTTAATTACCTTTGTCCGCCCGATAGTTACCGGGATTAATTCAAAACGTATTATGAGCCAGTCAAGTATTATTATTGATGTACATACAGACGAAAACAGCGTACCGGATGGCATTTCCTGGAAGGCAACCGACACCGGCGTTGAAGACCCACAAAAAGCAAAAGCGATGATGTTATCTTTCTGGGATGGTGCGGAGAAAACAGCTTTGCGCATTGACCTCTGGACAAAAGATATGATGGTAGATGAAATGGCCGATTTTTTTTTCCAAACCATGATGACAATGGCAGAAACGTATGGAAGAGCTACCAACCACAAAGAAATGGTAGAAGAAATGAAAAAATTTGCGCAGGATTTCTATCAAAAATTCAGGGAAAAACAATTGAAGGAAAACAAAGCATAACAAAAGCCGGCAGGCTGTAGTTTGTAAAGGAACACTTCATGTTTCATGTTATAAATCTAAAAACTTGTTACAATGGGTCTTGAACAAAAAATAATGGCGGAATTAAAGACCGCTATGCTGGCAAAAGACGAAGCTGGCTTACGCAGTCTTCGTGCCATTAAGGCGGCAATATTATTAGTAAAAACAGCTGAAGGTGGCGGCGGTGAATTAAAAGAGGAAGATGAAATAAAGTTATTGCAAAAACTGGTCAAGCAGCGTAAAGATTCTTTGGATATCTTTCAACAGCAAAATCGTACGGACCTGGCGAAAAAGGAAGAAGAAGAAATAGCCGTGATCGGGAAATTCTTACCGAAGCAACTTTCCGCGGAAGACTTAAAAGACGCATTAACTAAGATCATTGCTGAGACAGGCGCAAGCTCTCCGGCTGATCTGGGCAAAGTAATGGGCATTGCGTCAAAACAATTTGCCGGGAAGGCTGATGGAAAAACTATATCAGCATTGGTGAAAGAATTACTGACGAAGTAGTTGTTTTTAAACTTTAATGTTTATTTACAAATTGAACAGCACTAATAGCCAACTCACAGCCGTTGGAACTTTAAAATAAACAATGCTACTTGACATCATTTTGCTGGTATTGTTGATTCTGGCCGTCCTAAAAGGATATCAGCGTGGATTGATCGTCGGTGTTTTTTCCCTTATAGCTATAATTGTCGGGTTAGCGGCTGCCATTAAACTTTCCACGGTGGTGGCAGAGTATATTGGCAAGGCCGTAAAGATATCAGACACATGGTTGCCTGTTATTTCTTTTGCGGTTGTCTTTATCCTTGTTGTATTGCTGATCAGGCTCGGTGCTAATATGCTTCAAAAAACGGTAGAGATAGCATTGCTGGGCTGGGTCAATCGACTGGGAGGCATACTGCTCTATATCGCTATATATCTTATCGTCTACAGTGTAATACTTTTTTATGTTGAACAGGTAAATCTAATACAACCGGCGACCATACAAAACTCAGTTAGTTACACGTTTATTCAGCCCTGGGGACCGAGGGTTATTAATGGCTTTGCCTCGGTCATTCCGTTTTTTAAAGACATGTTCACCGAACTGCAGTCTTTTTTTGATAGCGTTGCGCAAAAATTGTGATCCCTAAATAAGAAGATACCTGCGAAGTTTGGACGGCTGCTATCCAATGACTACATTTGTTTAGTCTACTAATTTAGTAGGATATTAAAAATGATTGTATGAATTTAAATTACCTGGGTTTTGCGATTCCCATGTTTATATTTTTCATAGGGCTTGAATATTATTATTCTAAAAGGAAAGGCAAAAATTTTTACCAGTATGCGGAGTCGGTTGCCAACCTGAACGTGGGCATAGCGGAAAGATTGCTGGATGTTTTCACGACTGGTCTTTTCTTTTTTGTATTTGTTTATATCCATGACCAATTCGCCCTTTTTGATATTAAGGCCGGCTTTATTACCTGGGTATTTCTTTCTTTTAACGGATCTCGTCTGGTATTGGTACCACCGGCTGGCGCATGAGATCAATGCCTTTTGGGCTGTCCATGCAGTGCATCACCAAAGTGAAGATTTTAACTATACCGTCTCTGCCCGCATCACTGTTTTCCAGGCAGTGGTGCGATGTATGTTCTGGTCCGTATTGCCATTGATCGGGTTTCCACCCCTGATGATTGCTGTTTTTTTACTCATACATGGCCTTTATCCTTTTTTTATACATACACGGATGTTGGGTAAGTGGGGGTGGTTTGAACACTTACTGGTGACACCAACACATCATGGTATTCACCATGCCACCAATCCCGAATACCTTGATAAGAACTACGGTGATGTATTTATTATCTGGGATAAGTTATTTGGAACATTTGCGAAAGAGAAAAAAGAGGTGGAGATCGTTTACGGATTAACCAAACAGTTGAATAGTCATAGCTTTCTATGGCAGCATTTTCATTTTCCGCTGGAGATATACATGAATTTTAAACATGTAAAAGGAATAAAAGCGAAATGGAAAGTGCTTTTTGGAAAACCAGATGATCTTGATCCGCGATATCGGGTTGTATTGGAAAGAAAATTCTTAAATGTCGCTCCCCGTCATCGTCAACCGACAGCAGCTATCCGACAATATGTAACAACGCAAACAGCTTTTTCTTTGTGTTTACTATTTTTTGTCACATTATTTGAGCATTACTTGCCTGCTATGCAATTATTTCTGCTATCTGCATTCATTATTGTTAGCCTGGTAAACAGTGGCGCTATCCTGGATCAGCGCAGGTGGATATTTTATCTTGAATACATCCGCATTTTCATTGTCATGATCGCTATCGTTGTTTTTTATCCTAACAATTGGGCCTTCAGCAGCATTATTGCAGCATTAGTCATCATGATATGGTACTTTCGTCCCATTCAGCGGTACTACCTCAAGCTTTTGTATGCAAAAGTCACATCATAGGCAAAAGCAACTGAAATATACTTCTAAATGGTTTTTAGGCTGTTATCTTTGCATTTATTAAGTAAAGACTTGCTTTACCGGTTAGAAATTTTGCAGCAAAACGATTATTTTAGCAAAAATTAATTGCAGCGGAGTACATGAGTTACGAAATAAAACAGGATAATAGGTTTAAGTACATTGAAGAAGGCGAGGGAGAACCGCTGGTGCTGCTGCATGGCTTGTTTGGAGCATTGAGTAATTTTCAAAACCTTATTGAATATTTCAAACAGTATAACAAAGTGGTGGTTCCTATTCTGCCGCTGCTTGACATGGATATTCTTCATACTTCTGTCGGAGGATTAGCCAAATTTGTCAATAAATTTATCGAGACAAGAGGTTATAAAAACGTCCACCTCCTGGGTAATTCCCTCGGCGGTCATGTGGGTTTGATATATGTGCTGAAAAGCCAGCCGGAATGTATCAAATCAATCATCCTCACCGGCAGTTCGGGGCTTTTTGAGAATGGCATGGGTGATTCATATCCCAAAAGGGGAGATTATGAATATATCAGGAAAAAAACCGAGTTGACCTTTTATGACCCTAAAATGGCTACCAAGGAACTGGTAGACGAAGTATTTGGAATTACTAATAACCGACTGAAAGTCATTAAGATAATCGCCCTCGCCAAAAGTGCCATCAGAAATAATTTAGGTGAGGAGCTCAATCAAATCAAACTTCCAACGTTATTGATCTGGGGGAACAATGACACTATCACTCCGCCTTTTGTGGCCAGGGAGTTTAACAAGTTGATCCCCAACAGTGAACTCTATTTTATTGATAAGTGTGGCCATGCACCCATGATGGAAGTGCCGGATGAATTCAATATGATACTTCATAAATTTTTGAAAAAACTCAACGAACCTGCAACAGTTACCTGATCATTAAGGTCTTTGCAGAAAATAAGGAGCCGCTATCCATGTTAACAGGAGAACTACTATCTCAAAATCTTCCCTACCTGCACCTGAATGATAAGGTATATCAGGCACTTCAATTAATG
>JANOCH010000586.1:0-7424 GCA_031412015.1 Chitinophagaceae bacterium | reverse complement strand
AATAGGCCAGTTCTCCTCCACCGCCAATAAAAGCGATATTGGGCAAAATCGTTTCCTGGTATAATCCACGCAGTATCACATTAGGACTAAACCGTTCAGGATGATCCTGTAACTCCGTTAACAGCTCTTCTTTGGTAAATGAGATCTTTGAATTAAGCACATGAACCTTCGAATCCTTTATTTCCATTCTCTCCCTCAGATCATCCAGCAGGTAAAATAAATTAATATCTCTCGGGTGCGCCTGCACTTTATAGAGTTCACCTAACCGGGTTGATGTTTTTTCGACGATAACCGAAGCTGTTTGATTTAACAGGTCGTCCTCAAACACCTTTAGCATCTGGCGCTTTAATGCGGGATTATCAGGCAATAAAACGATCAGGCCATAGTCAGCGAACAGCGTATTGATAATTTTGAAGGTAGCCGTTTGGATGTCTTCTCCCAGGCGATAACATTCTTTGATCAATGAGATCGTCTCTGCTCCATGCGGCAAAACAGCCAGTTGCCCTTCAATAGCATCAATAAGTTTTATAAAATCCTTATCCACCTTCATTCTTCCAACAGCGCCGGTCTGTTTAGTATTCCAAACCAATTTTTCACCATCCAGGTTAATATGGTTCAATTCAGCCAGGTCCGCGTCTTCTGAACCGATATAGTACACCGGTACGAATTTGCAGGACGGCAAGGCTGTATTCAAATGATCAGCGAGTTTAATGGCATGAAGTATTTTATAAATGAAATATAAAGGCCCGGTGAAAATATTATTCTGGTGCGCTGTTGTGATCGTAAACGTGCCGGGAGATAATAATGCATCTATATTTTTTTGTACCGCCAACGATGCTTTTACGATACCATACTGCTTCTTTAATTCCCGGACAAGCACCTCCCTGTTTGTTGGAAATTGTTTCCTGGCTTCAATAGCTTTTTGAAGGCCTTCGACAGATGGTGAATGTTTGATAAAAGCTGTTAAAGATTGCGACTGGTCTAAATAATCCAGAACGATTTTAGAGAAAGCTCTTGTTTGCCGGTAAGATAAATGTGTAGCTGTACAATCCATATGAAGTATAAAAATAAGAAGATGACAAAGATACTGTGCACCCTCCAACAAATTTTTAACTAATTCCTTCAGAAACGACGGGTAAAAACGAGCCCGGCTTTAAACCTGCCCGAATGGCGTTAGCCGGTGTTTTCAATCAGATTCTTTCTATTCAAAACCTTTTGTAAATTCGTAACATATTGCTTGTTTCATGGAAACCTACGGGAAGATATTACTCATCGCCATGCCGGCCTTTCTTTTGCTTGTATTATTTGAAAAATGGTATGGCTGGCGAAAGGGTAAGGACACCGTGCGAAACATGGATATGATCAGCAGCCTGAGCAGCGGTGTTACAAATGTATCTAAAGATGTGATCGGGCTTTACTTTGTAATACTCTCCTATCCTTTTTTTCTGAAACACCTCTCGCTGACGCAGATCCCCAACACGATCATCGTATATATTATAGCTTTTGTCGCATTGGACTTTGCAGGATACTGGGTACACCGCCTTCAGCATGTCACCAATTTTTTCTGGAATGGCCATATCGTTCATCATAGCAGTGAAGAATTTAACCTTGCCTGTGCCTTGCGGCAAAGCATTTCATCGATTGTAAAAACCTTTGCCATTTTTCTTTTACCGGCTGCATTGTTGGGTGTACCGGAACAGGTTATTGGCGTGGTAGCTCCTTTGCATTTGTTCGCACAATTCTGGTATCATACCCAACATATCAACCGCATGGGCTTTTTGGAAAAGATCATCGTTACACCTTCGCATCACCGGGTGCATCATGCCATCAACCCGGAATATATCGATAAGAACTATGGACAGATCTTCATTTTCTGGGATAAATGGTTCGGTACTTTCCAGGAAGAGCTACCTACCGCAGCACCGGTATATGGCATCACAAGACCTGTAAGAACATGGAACCCGATAAAGATCAATTTTCAACATGTATGGTTGCTGATGAAAGACGCGTGGAGAACAAAGAACTGGAAAGATAAATTCACCTTATGGTTCAAGCATACAGGTTATCGACCGGCGGACGTAGCCATGAAATACCCTGTCTACAAAATTGAAGATGTGTTTCACTTTGACAAGTACGACACAAGAACCTCTCCCGTTTTAAATATATGGAGCTGGATACAATTGCTCATGATCCTTTTTTTCACCAGTTATATGTTTGGCAATATCGCTTTGATCAATAGCCTTGACCAGTCCTATATTTTTTGGTATGGCGGTTTTCTTTTTTTAAGTGTATACGCACTGACGGACCTGATGGATAGAAATGCATCAGCTGTTGGCTGGGAATTGTTGCGAAGTGGACTGGGACTGGCTTTTCTATATCAGCAGGACGACTGGTTTGGGGCAGAGATTTATTTTTCTTTTACCAACTATATACTTGGGGCTTACTTTATCGCTTCGATTGCTACTACCGGTTGGTTTGTTATTAAACACCGGAAAGAAGATCAGGGTGTATTAGTAAAAGCATAATACATCTGCTTATTACATCAACAATAGCTGAAAATGTATATTTGAGATTGTCTATTTTGATTTTTCGGCAATGTATCTTTCAATCATCTGCTCCAGTATCTTCAGCGTCACGGTTCCCTGTGACAAAACGATGCCATGAAATTCACGGATATCAAATTTATCTTTCAATGCAGTCTCCGCTTTCTTTCTCATTTCTTTTATTTTCAATTCGCCCATTTTATAAGCTAATGCCTGTCCCGGCCAGGAGATATAGCGGTTAATCTCGGTATTCACTTCATGCAAGGACAACGCCGTGTTTTCTGAAAGATAGTTAACAGCCTGCTCTCTTGACCAACCCTTAGTATGCAATGCTACATCTATCACCAAACGGCAGGCACGCCACATTTCATAGGTCAGTTTTCCAAAGAGAGAATAAGGGTCTTTATAAAAACCCATTTCTGTTCCTAAATATTCGCTGTATAGACCCCATCCCTCACCGAAAGCATTTACATACAGGTTTCGCCTGAACTCAGGCAATTGACTCAACTCCTGTGTTAAAGCGATCTGCAAATGATGACCGGGAACAGCCTCATGCAGGGTCAATGCTTCAAGGGCATATAAGGGCCGGCTTTTGAGATTGTAAATATTGACCCAATAAAAACCCGCTCTCTTACCGGTAATAGATGCCCCGGAATATCTCCCGGCAGTATAAGTGGGCGCCAAATGCGACGGAACTTGTTCTACACCGTAGGGCTGTCTTGGGAGCAAAGCAAAAAGTTTCGGCAACATGCCATCCGCTTTCTTGGCGATATAAGAGGCTTCTTTTAATAATTGTTCGGGTGTAGTGGCATAAAATTTTGGATCGTTCCTTAAACTTGTGATGAAGCTCTTTAAATCACCATTGAACTTCACCTCTTTCATTACCTGCAACATCTCCGTTCTTATCCTGGCCACCTCTTTTAAACCAAGTTGATAAATTTCTTCATACGACAGATCCGTGCTCGTATAGTGATGAGCCCGGTCCTGGTAGTACGCCAACCCATCGGGAAAATTGGAAACACCAATACTGGTTCTTGTTCTGGGCAGGTACTCTTTATCAAAAAATGATTTGATATTCCGAAATCCTTCAATAGCATATTCTTGAACAGCCTGTCTGCCTTCGGCCGAAATGTTCTTCCATTCTTCATCAGTTATACCAAATGGCTTTTGCAGGAATGGCTTCCAGAAAACGCTTTTAGCCGGGTCACTAACAATATGCTGTTCATACGTATTCTCGTATCCTTTCAAAATAACCCGTGGCTGGCAAATTCCTAATTTCAAACCCCGGCGCATCAGGGCAAGATGCTCATCAATATAACGGGGAATATCCTTTAGCCGTTTAATATAGTTTTCAAATTCTTTTTTGGACGATAATACTTCTGAGCCCATTGACGCTAACCCGGTATGAAATCCTTCATCGGCCAATATGGGATTAAGATAGGCTTTGAATCGATAAGAAGACAACTCATCGTTTATGCTATACTGTAGCAGCTCCAGGTTAACCTGGTCATCAAAAATCAACTTCCCTTTATCAATGCTGTAAAGTTTGACGGAAACTGTGTCATAAAATTTATAGCGGCGCAGGAAATCAACCTCTTTGTTAGAACCGAGCGTATGACCCGATATACTATCCAGTCTTGATTCATTTTTATTGAATTCTTTGATTTGAGAAAGTACCTTTTCTATTTCCTCATTTATTGGCAACGGTTTTTGTTGCGCTCTCACGGTAATAGAAAAAACAAAGAAGACAGGAAGCAGCCAGCCGGTCTTTATCATGCAATGATTTTTTCTTTTGTCAGCTCATTATTTACTGTTCTCCAAATTTTCAACGGGTTTTCATTTTTCAATTCGTCGGGCAACCATTCATTACTCCAGTTTTGAAAGGCCACGGGTCTTGCAAAACGTTTGATACCGTCAGCTCCCACAGACGTAAACCTGGAATCCGTTGTAGCCGGGAAAGGTCCTCCATGCTGCATACTCAAACATACTTCTACTCCGGTGGGTACATTATTTAAAATGAATCGTCCGCAAATATTTTTTACTTCTTCCATCAATTCCCCGTTCCGGCTGATATCATCAGCCGTAGCCATCAGCGTGGCCGTAAGCTGCCCTTCCAGGTGTTTAGTCACTTCCACCATTTCAGCTGCATCCTTACAACGAACCACCAGTGAATAGGGTCCAAACACCTCCTGGTGTAAAACAGGGTTGTTTAAAAAAGCCTGGCCCGTGGTAGAAGCGATGGTTGGCGCGGCTTCATTCAAATGCGGGTCTTTAACAGAAACAGCGATCGTTTCTACATCCTCCTGCGACAATGCATTTCCTCTTCTCTCCACATAATTTTTAAAAATACCCATATGCAGCATTGTTCCGGGAGCAATTTCCTTAATGGTTTCACCCAACGTCTGAATGAAATCCTGTAGCTCCTGGCCTTCTATTCCAATTATCAATCCCGGGTTGGTACAGAATTGTCCCACGCCCAATGTTATGGACGAAGCATACATTTTCGCTGTTTCAGTTGCCGACTCCTTTAGTTTTCCCGGGAGCAGGAACACAGGGTTGATGCTGCTCATCTCAGCGAAAACAGGAATAGGTTTTGAACGATGATTGGCCCAGTCAAACAACTGGCGGCCCCCAAGGTAAGAGCCTGTAAAGCCGACGGCTCTTGTATAAGGATGCTCCACTAATGCCTGGCCAACTTCGAAGCTGGCGCCGTAAACATGGGAAAAAATACCTTCCGGCATTTTACATTGGGTTGCCGCTTTCAGTATCGCTTGGGCCACTAATTCGCTGGTCTGCGCATGAGCAGGATGGGCTTTAACTATTACCGGGCATCCGGCAGCGAAGGCACAGGCTGTATCCCCACCCGCTGTGGAATAAGCAAAAGGAAAATTGCTGGCACCAAAAACTACTACCGGCCCAAGAGGTACGAGCATTTTCCGAACATCCGGCTTCGGGGGATTTCGTTCAGTAACAGCGGTATCAATTCTTGCTTCGAGCCAGTCACCTTTTTCACAGGCATCGGCATAACTGGTCAATTGAAAGATAGTTCTGGTTCTTTCGTTTCTCAGTCTTGCTTCCGGCAGATGAGTTTCCTGCATGGCGACCTGGATCAACTCGTCGCCGGCGGCTTCCAACTCTTTAGCTATCGTCCGCATAAAGGCAGACCTTTGTGTCAGCGGTAATTTGCGATAAACATGAAATCCCTGCCAGGCTTTTTGCATTGCTTCATCCACTTCCTGTATCGATGCATCGTTATATTCCATAATTCTTTTTTTAAACTAAAATAAATTTCGTAACAAAACATTAAAGTTAGTGCCTGTAGAGGCTGTAAAAAAATGTTCAGCAATGATATTACTATTGCGCTGGAAATAATTTACTCATCGCCCATCGCCGCCCGCTTCATCTCCGCTGCCTGTGCATGCCCAAGATACTTTTCAATAAAACCGTGAACAATGTATATAACAGGGGTGAGTACCACTGCAACAATAAATTTATAAATATAGTTGCCTATGCAAATGGTCATGACAAGACCTAACGACCATGCAGTACCTTGTCCGGCAGATAGGCGGGGACCGATATAAAATGCTATGAACAGTACGACAAAACTGTCTATAAACTGTGAGACCAGCGTAGAACCCGTAGCCCTTAGCCAGATGTTTTTCTCGCCTGTTAGTTTTTTTATTTTATGGAAAATATAAACGTCCAGTAGCTGACCGATCAGGAAAGCCACCAGCGAACCAATGATGATCCACGAACTTTGCCCAAGGATAGAAGCATAGGCATTGTCAGCGTTGGCTATTCCGCGACTTTCATAGTTAGACACCCAAAAATCCGCAGCTGTCAGATGTATCGCTCCCTGGAAAACTATAAAAGCAAAACTGATAAGGACCGCTGCGAGGATTGAAAGAAACCTTACTCCTTTTATACCATAATACTCATTAATAATATCCGTCATAATAAATACTACGGGCCAAAGCAAAACACCGGCAGTGAGATTGAAAGAAAACTGGTTGCCCAAAATATTCAGATCAAGAGGCGGAATGCCGATTGTTTTTTCCAATGAAAAAATCTTGACGCCGATGACTTCGGCGATCAATGCATTCGCGATAAAAAACCCACCCAGTATCAAAAACAAACGGGTAGGCTTATGATGTATGATTACCTTCAACATTGATAAAAATTATATAGAACAGCAATATGAACATGAAAACAATATTTGAAATTACCAGCCAGAGAGGAACGGGTACTATTTTTTTCCTTGCCAGTACCACAACGTAACAAATCAGCGTAGCCGGAACGACCAAAAGCCCGATCACAAAACCAATAATGATGACGGTGGAAGAAATAGCTTCATCCTTCGTCCAGCTCCATACCAATAATGACAAAGAAAGCAGGAAACAAATCCCGCAGATAAAAGCCAACCTTGACAAAAATAATAGCCAGCGCATCGACGATTTTCGTCTAAAATAGCATTATTTTGTCAGCCTGAAAGTGAAAATACAGGGAAGCCCGCTTCGGCTTTCTTCTAAACAAAAAATGAATGAAAAACAACCTGGTAAAAAAGATACTTCCCCATTTAATTGCTGTCCTGATTTTCCTGATCGTTTCCGTGCTGTTTTGCAAGCCTGTACTGGAAGGAAATGTATTGAACCAACATGATGTATTGGGCTGGAAGGGGATCTCGAAAAATGCTTTTGACTATAAAGAAAAGAATGGCCATTTTCCTTTATGGAATTCAAACGTTTTCAGCGGTATGCCCAATTACCAGATCGCTATGGATGGAAAAACGATCTTACCGGATCTGAACAAGATATTTTCACTGGGGTTGCCCGATCCCATTCATTATTTTTTCATCGCCTGCGTTTGTTTTTATATTCTTTG
>JANOCH010000585.1:0-2307 GCA_031412015.1 Chitinophagaceae bacterium | reverse complement strand
GTTTTTTATTGTGGAGTTTTTGGCATTGTATGCTGGGGCTGTTGCTAATTAAAATAGGCAAACAATGGGAAGGACCGGTAATGACGGTGGTAAGTTTCGCCCAATTCTGTTTGGCCACCATGATCGCCGGCATTTATTTCTTTGGAGAAAAACTGGGGTCAAATCCTTTTACTTTATTAAGAGATTCCGGTGTACTGGATAATGCTCCTGCATTGCATGTGAATTTTGATATCAATCAACCCTTGCGACCGGATTATATGTCATCCATCAAAGATGGTAATGATCTTAACCCATTATTGCAGAATTACTGGATGGTCATTCATCCTCCGGTATTGTTTTTAGGGTTTGCTTCTACGCTTATTCCCTTTGCTTTTGTGATCGCTGGCCTATGGACCAAGAAATTCGCTGAGGTGTTAAAGCCAGCGCTGCCATGGTCACTTTTTTCGTTGGCTGTATTAGGCGTTGGTATTATGATGGGAGCAGCCTGGGCTTATGAGTCCCTAACCTTCGGCGGTTACTGGGCGTGGGACCCGGTTGAGAATGCTTCATTGGTTCCCTGGTTGATATTAGTGGCAGGTGTTCACACCCTACTGATCTATAAACACAGTGGTCATTCATTGCGATCAACTTACCTGTTCCTTATCCTGTCCTTTATTTTTGTTCTTTACTCTACCTTCCTTACCCGTAGCGGCATCCTGGGAGAAGCTTCCGTTCACGCTTTTACCGACCTGGGCATGAATGGACAGTTGTATCTTTTATTATATGTATTTACCTGGCTGCCTGCATTTCTTTCGGCCACCACTTTTAATCAAAGAATGGCAACGGGTATTACCGGCACTGTTCTACTGCTGGCGTCCAATTATATTAATGTACCGGCAATTGCTTTCCTGACGATTCTTACCGGTCTTGGATTCTTAATTTACCAGATACAAAAACAGGTGCCAACGGTTACTAAGGAAGAAAGTGGCAATTCCCGTGAGTTCTGGATGTTCATTGGTTCATTGGTTTTCTTTTTATCGGCAATCGTAATCATCAGTAAAACGTCGCTCCCGGTTATCAATAAAATATTTAATGTAAAATTAGCGGCGCCGGAAGATGAAGAAATGGCTTATAACCAGATTCAGATATTTGTTGCTATTATCATTGGAGTATTGACAGCTATAACTCAATATTTAAAATATAAAAGTACTACCCGCCAGGCTTTCTGGAAAAAAATATGGCTACCTACCGTTATCTCCATTGCTCTTGCGTCATTAATACTAGCTTTTGGTGAGATCAATTATTATAAGGAAGGACCCGGTTATCTCGGGGCGATCTGGCTTGCTATCGCCTGCAGCGTGTTTGCTATCGTGGCAAATGCTGCCTATATCTGGCTTGGCTTGAAAGGAAATTTAAAATTGTCAGGCGGTTCTATTTCGCATTTTGGTTTTGGACTAGTATTGCTGGGCATATTATTGTCATCGTCTAAAAAAGAAATACTATCGCATAATACCAGCGGCATTGCCATTGATTTTGGTACGGAGAGCAATGAAAAGACCGGTGAGAACCTGACCCTGATAAAAGGTTTACCGATGAAGATGGGAAAATTTGATGTATCCTATCTTGGTGATTCGGCGCATCCTAAAAAGCAACAATGGTATTATAAGATACATTTCAAAAGCCGTACTGATGATGAAGAATTTACGTTGCAGCCCAATGCCTTTGTCAACTATAAAGGCAACGAAGGATTGATGGCTAATCCTGATTCCCGTCACTATTGGGATCATGACGTATTTACTTATATCTCGGCCCTTCCCAATCCGGAAAAAAACCAGGATACGGCTTCCTTTATAAGCAATAAAGTAAAGATCGGTGACAGTATTTTTTATTCAAAAGGATACCTGGTGCTGGAGAAATTGGCTACCAAGGATAATATGCCCTTCAAAGGATTTCAACCCGGCGATAAAGCAACGGTAGCCAACCTGAAAGTTCATTCTTTTAATAAAACAACTTACACGTCAGAGTCTTTACTGATCAACCAGAAGGGCAACTTACTGTCGATGCCTGATACCATCATGTCAGAAAGCCTGATCGTCAGGATCAACAACGTGGCGGAAGATGGCTTGAGCGCCGACATTGGCGTAAAAGAATCCAGCGCCATCCTGGAATATGTTACGTTGAAAGCCTATAAATTTCCGTTTATCCGGGTGCTCTGGGCAGGCATTATCATTACGGCCATCGGAATCATTATCAGTATGGTAAGACGTATGCAGGTCAATCGCCTGACCGCGGAAAGTTAAAACTTTCACATCCGCAAGCCGGCGGACA
>JANOCH010000584.1:0-9856 GCA_031412015.1 Chitinophagaceae bacterium | reverse complement strand
CCTGGAAGAAAAAGGCATCACTCCTATCAGCGCCGAACTCGAATGGATAACTTCCACTACGGTACCCGTTAATGATGAACAAGCTGTCGATGTAAGTAAGCTGATAGAAAAACTAGAGCAGGATGAGGATGTGCAGAAAGTGTTTCATAATATGGGATAAAGTTTTATTGTCGAACCGATAGTAAACATTCCGGTTCCAGATCATTGAAAAAGAAAAGTCTGGCTTTCTGAAGCCGGACTTTTCTTTTGCCGTATTCGCTAATCTGTTATAAATATTTTACCTCTGTACACTTCAGATTTACCTTCGCTGTTTCTGACGCTAAGATGATAGAAGTATATTCCCGGTGCTAAATTGCCAGGACTCCACGTGTTTTTATAGTGCAGCAATTTTGCCACAACAACGCCCCTGGTATCAAGTATGATAAGACTATTATCCATTCCTTTTAATCCCCGAATGGTAAGTTGATTAAACCTATTTAATAATCCCGGTACAATAATCCCTGCCGTTTCTTCCTGGCCTGGCAACTGAGTTGTAGTCAATATTCCTCTATTTTGCTGGCTGCCAGAATTTATAATGCTTACGATCGCATCTTTTTTGGCTGTACAATTAGAGTTTGTGACAATACTTGCATTTTCCGGATCTTTTAATAGTATCTGGAATTTTTCTGTTGATTCGTTATGCTGCGCATCTTTCTTTATAACAATACTAATATTCTTCGTTGTTTCACCCGGCTGAAATGTAATCGTTCCATTGCTCACTTTGGTATAATCGCCCGGAGCTTTTGCGGTGCCATCTTTTGTATCATACTTTACCTTTATTGTTTTAGAACTCGCTGTTGAAAGACTAACCGTGATAATCGCTTGCTGGCTATTCTCGGTTGCAGTGGCGTCATTGATCCTTAAGCATGGGGGATCGGACCTGAAACTCCGACGGTCCTGATTTGTTGGACAGCCTGCGTAATCGAAGCATAGTCACCGGGAATGGTTTTTACTCCGAAAACCTGTGCACCTGCTTGCAGGAAAGCCAAAAAGAAAATGGAGATGAACAAAAAAGTAATTTTAGGCAAGTGTATTAATTGTCTCATACTGCTGTGCTTTTTATTAGTGTATTATTTACCCGTGAAAAAATGTAAATGAATTAAACCGCCGGCCACTATTACAAAGGGACCGGCGGTTTCCTGAAATCCTAATCGGACAGTTTAATCAACTTGATCACTTTGTACTCATTGCCCTGCATGACCCGGATAAAATAAGCACCTTGTCTATAATTATCGCCTACCATTATGCTTGTGCCTGTTTGTAAATTATTGCGCAGCTCTATCCTGCGGCCCAGTATATCAAACACCTGCATGGATATTTTATCCTGCTTATTGTTGGATTTAATATAAATGCTGAAGTGACTGTTTGTGGGATTTGGACTGGCTATCAACTCCAGGCCTTCCGCTATACTTACTTCCTTTGACGTTGTTTTGCCAGCTACCTGGGTGTTTGGTGTTCTGGCTGCTGTTACACTGTTGCTATGATTTACATAGACCAACAAAATTTTCGTGGAAGAATTATTACAACCATCGGTGGCTTTAATAGTGATGGTGTAAATCCTTCCGCTGCCATTGCCTGCTCTTTCAGCTCTCAGTTTTACAAAATGGTTATTCACAATTTGCCAATCTGGTGCAGTATCGCCATCGCCAGTTCCATTTACTGGTTCATTGCTGCTTACACTAAGCGTGGTGGTTACGGCGCTGCAATTATCAGAAGTGGTGTAGTTAACAACTACGTCTTTCATTATGTGATTGGCAGGCCACAGCGAAACAATATTTGTTGAAGCGTTGGTAATAACCGGCGGCTGATCATCAAATACGGTGATTACCTGCTGACAGGAAACATTGTTGCCGGAAGCATCGGTTGCTTTATAAGTGCGGGTTAAAGTAAACCGGCTCGCACATGTTTGATTGGTAATAACATCACTCACATGCGTGACAGTTACCGGGCAATTGTCAGTGGCTGTGACAGATGCCGTATTAACCGGTGGCACATTAGCTGCACAGCTTACACTAATGTTAGCAGGACAGGTAATAACGGGTGCTGTATTATCAATTACAGTTACAATTGCTACACAGGTACTGGCGGCACCGTGATTGTCTGTTACAGTCAGTGTTACATTATTAGCTCCTATGTTAGCACATGTAAAGCTGTTTTTACTCAGGCCATAATTAAGAAATGTGCCATCAGGATCATTGCTTCCGTTATTAATAGTTCCCGGAACAATAGAAGCCTGCCCATTTGCATTTAAATAAATGGTGGCGTCTTTACATAAAGCAACAGGTGTTTGGTTTAGTGTAACCTCATATCTGGCTGAACCGCTTGAAGGGCTCGAGGTACTTCCCGTGGCAATTATTGCATTATATACATTTGAAAAGTGAACAAAACTACCGCCACCACCCCCGGAAGCAGCCAATGGACCTGCCCCACCACCTGAATAGCCACCACCACCACCGCCTACTCCTACACCCGCACCGCCGCCTCCAAAGCCAAAGCCTCCATTTCTCCAGTCAAAAATAAGTGAAGTACAACCCTCGCTACTACCGCCATATCCACCCACCTCTCCAAAAGATGGATCTCGTCCTGGACCGCCTTCACCAACATCAAAAGAATTTAAGTCTTCGTCTATGCACGGAACACTACCTCCGCGAACAGTAGATCCTCCACCGCCGCCGCCATTGTAAGATGGACTTGCTTCTCCTCCACCTCCTCCGCTTCCCCCCTGTCCTGCGCCAAGGATATAGCCTGTATAGTCGCCACCATTTTCACCTGCCCGGCCCCCCTGGCCATCATGGCCAATCAAACATAATCCTGAAAGCATCGACTGGTAAGCACCGCCACCGCCACCTGCTACACCAAGCAATATCCATGAACCACTCCCGGGCGCAGCGTATAACACTGCAGTTCCACCACCTCCACCACCATAATCGAATCCGGTTCCGCCATCCGGGATGATATTTTTATTAGTATGTCCGCTTTCGCCCCTGTCGCCAACTATAAACCGAATGGTAGAGCCATGTGGAATTTTTCCTGGTCCGGAACCTACCAGGAAATCAGCTTCAAATATTGCACCGGTACCTCCGTTGGAAGTACAGGTTTTAATAGGTTCAAAGCCAATGAAAGGTATTGTTTGTCCTACAGTGACACTGGCTTTACCTCCATCGCCGCCGGTAAGCCTGAACGTGATTTTAACTATCAGTGGATTGTTTGGAATTACAAAATCCTGGTAGGTTCCATTGTAAGCGACAAAGTGCTCATTGCCATCATCAATTAACTGGGCAGATGACTTTAAAAATGCTGAAAGGAATAAAAACAGCATAGTAAGGATGTAAATCTTCTTTCGGTACGCTGAATGAAGTGTTGTCAAAATATAATCCCTTACAAAAAACAAAGAGAAAACTGAGTGTAGATATTTTTTCATATTTAGCAGTTTTTAATTGAAGTGTGATCACAAGTTCAAATGATAAAATTTGATCGTTGCGCCTGGTTTAATTACCTGATCGAATAAATGAAAAGTAAACACCGGGCTTGATCAATTTCTTTTATAACAGAAGCTGAAACCTTATCAGAAACGACTGCTTCAGATCCAGCGACGGATAATAAATGTCACAAAGGGAATGGATAGTTGAACCAATAAAATGTCTCCTAAATTTCACTGGTAAAAAAAGAGTAAGCAATACCCCAGCAGGGTGAATTTTTAATGATAAAATACTAACGGAGAATTACACCAGGCGCTGGCGGATAGCTTTTACAACGGCTTCGGAGGCAGAAGCAACATGCAGTTTTTTATAAATCCTTTTTACATGCGTGCGGACCGTTTCGTAACTGATAAAACTTTTTTCAGCGATCAGGTGAAAGCTAAGTCCTTCTGTCATTAAGGAAAGAATTTCTCGTTCACGACTGCTTAGGATATATTTTTCGTCCTCGGGCTGAACGGATGGTGCAAATTGCTGAAAGAGTTTTAAAACGCGGCTGGCGATCGATGGAGTCATGGGTGAACCGCCGTTATTCACCTCGTGTATGGCTTCGACCAATCTTGCCGGAGAAGTGGATTTGAGAATATAACCTGAAGCGCCGGCACAAATGGCGGCAAATATCTTGTCGTCATCTTCAAACACTGTTTGAATAAGGATTTTTGTTTCGGGGTGTTTTTTCAGTACCTCCCGTGTAGCTGTTATACCATCCATTCCCGGCATTTCAATATCCATCAGTATTACATTCGGGTCTGATCTCCTGATCTTGTAATCAAGGTCAGCACAATCATGAAAAACACCACAACAGGTAATGTCTGCTGTGCCATTGCAAATGGCTTCAAAGCCATTACGCATGAGCTTGTTGTCCTCAAATATCGCAACCCGTATTTCCAATATTCATTTTTATAAAGAAACAAATTTAAACTACGTCAGCTTGTCCCCCGCCAGGGTGAAAATCAAATTGAAGACGGATATGAGTACCTTCACCATCCTTCGAATCGATGCTGAAGTTCGCATTCAGCTCTGCTGCCCTGGTCTGCATATTATTCAACCCGTTTCCGTCATACTTTTTCTTTTTGTCAAAGCCTCTCCCATCATCCCGGATTTCTATGGTGACCAGGTCTTCTCTTTTAGATAGTGAAAGAAAAATATTATTTCCGCCCGAATATTTTACGGCATTGTTAATAGCCTCTTTCATCAGCATATAAATATTCTTCCGTACCTGCATGGAAGGCGAGTAAAGACAGATATGGTCATCTACGTCGAAATGCAACCTGATTCCTTTACCCGCACATAAATTAAACGCGTAGGAGCGCAGTTTGGCAATGATCCGTTCAAAACTATCGTTATCAGGATTGATCGTCCATACAATATCACTTATCTTTTCTACCATCTCCTTGGAGTTGGTGGTAATATGTTCAAGATAAACCTGGGCGGCGTCTTCCTGGTGTTGTTGAATCTTTGCCCTGGCAATCTCGCTAAACAGCGCTACACCACTCAGTGTGGCTCCTACCTCATCATGGATATCCCTGCCAATACGTACCCGTATTTTATCTCCTTCCTTTTCTTTTTCTGTTTTGATCAGCTGCTCCTGTGCCTGTTTCAGGTCAACCATCGATGCAGCAAGGCGTCTGCTCAATTTTTTATTCTGCGTATAACGATAAAATACAAAGACGCTGAAAAACAAAATGGCCGCGATAGCGATATAAGCAAAATTCTTCCGTTGTACTTCCTTTGCCGCCACTGCAGCCTGCAGTTCGTTTTCCTTAGCAAGAAGCGACAACTCATTTTGCTTTTTGATCATTTCCTTTTGCTGGTTCTCCAACGCCAGCGTTTTTTCTGATGATTTTAGCCGACTGATCGCATTTTCTTGCGAAAGAAGCAACAGTTGTTGTGATTTGTGAGCGTCTGACAGGTTTTGTTTTTCTATCTCATCTGTCTTCGACCGCAATTGGTAGCTATGTAACTCCTGCTCTCTTTGCAGCAATTTTATTTGTTGCTCCTTTTTTTGCGTTTCATATTTTGTAGTTAGCTCAATTACCATCTTTTCTTTGCGAAAGGTTAACAAAGAGTCCTTCAGGTGATCATAAACCCGGAAGTAGTGATAAGCTGAATCCTTATTGCCCTTCATTTCATACGATCGTGAAATAAGAAGATTAGCATCTAAAAGATCTGCCCCAAAATGCATCTGGCGGGCCAGTTCTATATTATACGATAAATGGCCTATGGCGCTGTCGTATTGACCGAGTTCAAACTCTGTTCGGCCGAGGTACGAAACGATATCCTTTACATCAATAGAATACGATTTTATTTCATTAATTCTGTTATAAGCCAATTGAAGAAATTTCGACGCTTCAGGATAATTTCCCTTGTGAAAATTGTACTTTCCTTTATTTTTATCTAACATGATAACGCCCCAATTATCATTCAGCTTTTCATTCGCTTTTTCAAATTCCGTTATGGCCATCGCAGCTTTGTCCAATTCGCCTTGTCTCATCAGGCAGGTTGCATAAGAATCCAACCGCCTCCTGACTAAAATCTTGCTGATGTCCGGAGTGCGGTTATCCAGGGCATACTTCAGGTATTTAGCCGCATTGTTAAGATCGTCGGCGACAAGATATACTTCTCCAAGAATACCACTTGAGCCATAAATACCCACCGGGTCATTCAATTTTTCCGCAAGTTGCAGCGCGTTAATAAGGTAATAAGCGGCACTATCCGTCTCAAAGGATTCGTAAAAACTCCTTCCTATTTCATAATAAACACGTTGAAGCTCCCTCGTTTCCCCTGCCTGGGTAAAAAAACTGATGGAGCTACGAAAATTTTTTCTTGCACCGGTAAAATCATTTAAGATTTGGTTATGCTGCCTCGCCAATAACCTGTATGCAAATCCTAAAAAAAATAGATCCTTATATCGTGTAAAAATTTCAACCGCTTTAGTAAGGTTCTCCGGTTCCCTTATATTTCGAAAGTATAAAGCATACGATCTTGCCAGGTAATGCTTCGCCATTCCTAATTCATATTTTCCTGAAATACTTTCGTCTTTTAGTTTTTCACTGTAAAATAAGGCCGAATCAATTTTTAAACGATCAGCATAATAACGGGAAAGCCGAAAGTAAATATCAGCTCTTTGAGAATTGATCTTAGCGTCTTTAAGAAAGCTGAAAAGGCTATCCAATGTCAACAGTCCAGCCGGTGCATCACCGAGTGGGCCTTTCGCGTTTTTACCAGAAGGGTGGCCAGGATTAACATTGCCATCCTGTGAAAAGCAAAAGCCTGTCCCGCAAAATGTCCACAAAACAACCAGTAGCAAAGTTTGAACGCTCATGGAAGAAAATTTTAACTCTTCAAACCGAATATGAAACCGTGGATAGGAATAGAAACCGGCCATACAGAAGATACACGGAAGACCATCTTATATAGTGGTATGCTCTCTGAAATTAGGGTTTTTTGTTGGTTAAAAGATGATAGCCAGTGAAAGGTTCATTTTTAAAGCAACGACATTGGCCATAACCCGCAATTGCCAGGCCATACTGTTAAGGCTTTCATCTACCTGTTACGCAGAAGACTCTTTCAGTATAACTTGTCCACAGAAACGAAACCGGCTTACCATGATCCGGGAGATCGGTAAGCCGGTTAGTTGCAGGTGTTTTTTTTTCTAACTTTTCGTCGTTACAAATTAGTTCGCTTGCAAAAGCTACCAAACGAAAGTCTACTTACTGATCAGAATAGACGAAATTACTGCTTTATATGCACGATCATGTGTACAATTATGTCAGAAGGTTATTAATTACTTTGGCCTTTATTTTTTTTCATTTCAAGTCTGAATTCATTGATACGCTGTTTCAGTTTGTTTTTCGGACCAGAAAGAACTGAGCGTATAGAATTTTGTTATTTCTTCAATTGCTGCCTTCTCAATTGATTTGCCTGCTCTTTTAGTGATCTTAAAGAACCCCAGGACAATACCGGATGAATTTGCGGAATGGCTCTATTAGCCTGCATATTCTTGTTGGCTTGTGAATACTGGTGGTGCTGCTGGCTGGATTTTCCATCGCAATTGTCATACTCAAAAACGATATCGAAAGAGGTCTCACTGATCCTGTCGTAGTAATTTACAGAACGGGGAAGGTTGTGACGACCGGTATTTGGAACCGTTTTGGAAGGATCATAATCGTTAAATACAACCGGAACGCCATTATCAGCTATCACGGTGCGGTTGCTGCTGAACCATCGTTTATTAGTTACATACGTTCCTCCGTAAGCTAAAAAGCCAATTTCAATCCCCGGAACATTAAGAAATGGATTCTTAATAGGCTTTTCAAATGTATAGTTGTCTGAATAAACAAGATCGCTGCCAAAGTAAAGATCGGTACGGGTGCAATTTCCCATCTGATCATAATCCATTAGTACATGCGCATCCATGTTATCGTCGTCCTGCCTGATAACTTGTCCTTTCTTGTTATACGTGAATAGAAAATCCTGTACATCATCAGGAAAATCAACACCGGTCCGCGTAATCCTGGTCAAACGTTTACCGGTATAATAAAGCTGGTAAACGTAATTGGAACCAAAGTAATTTTCATCCGCTTTTATAAGCCGGTTATCCCTGTCGTAGTACATTTTCTCGTCAATAACACCGTATCCATAATCAATACTCCATTGATCAGCCAAACCCTTTTCATTGTAATGAAATTTCCATAGACCGGCACCGCCCGCTGACCAGTCAAGAGATAACAGCCGGCATGAATTCTCTTTGTTGTACCTGCTATCAGTATTTCCGGATGCTGCTGTATCTCCGGCTTGATCGTCTACCTGGGTCTCCGTTATTTCTTTTTGACAGCCCATAAAAATCAGTAGAGAAACCAAAACCAAACCGCTGAGTTGTATATAGTTTTTTTTCATAAAACAATTTTTCAGTTTAATTAAATAATGTTGCAATCTGTACTTAACCTGATTTTCAGCTTAGGAAACGAGCCGTTGTTTACAAAGGGACTTTTGAATGGTAACGGAAAGATGGGAAATACTGTTACCAGTAACAATACCCCAATGGGTGATTTTTATAATTTAGTTCAGACCATGCTGTATAGCTTTCATCACCGCTTCGCTGCGACTGGCCACATGGAGTTTTTTATAGATATGCTTTACATGAGTGCGGACAGTCTCGTAACTGATGAACGCCTTGGCGGCAATCGCCTTATAATCGTGCCCCTCTACCATCATCCGTAACAACTCTTTCTCCCGGTCGCTAAGAAGGTAATCGGTATTACCCGGTGATACAAGAACGATATTCTTATTGGCAAAAAAACCAAGCATCTTTTTTGCGACGGTTGAGCTCATGGGCGCCCCGCCATTGTACACTTCGTTGATAGCTTCAAGGTATTTATGCGGGGGATCATTTTTCAAAATATAGCCGGAAGCTCCGGCGCATAATGCCTGGAAGATCTTTTCGCTATCATTAAAAACAGTTTGTATCAGGATCTTTACCTCGGGGAATTTCTCGCAGATATGCTTTGTTATCTGAATACCGTTCAATCCCGGCATTTCTATATCCATCAGCACTACATCGGGTTGGCTGCGTTTGATATCCAGCTCCCAGCGGTTGCCATCGGCAAAAACACCTGTACACGAAAAGCCCGGAGTACCGGACAGAATAGCCTGCAGGGCGTCTCTGACCAGTTTATTATCTTCAAATATCGCTACCCGGATATCCATAAGTATAATTCAAAAGTGAGACTAAAAAATCTATTCACCAATACCTCATTGGGTGATTTTACATTGCATCGAAACCATGACGCCTTCATTCAACTTTGACTGAAGAACAAGCTTAGCGCCTATCTCATCCGCCCTTTTTTGCATATTCTCCAGACCATTTCCTCTTCGCACCATTACGGCATCAAAGCCATTTCCATTGTCGCTTACGGAAAACTCCAGTTTACCATCAATTTCTTTTATAACCAACTCAAGCAAACTTCCCTGGCTGTATTTTACCGCATTATTAATGGCCTCTTTGCAAAACAGGTAAATGTTACGGCGGTTTTCCATTGGTAGACTTATTTGCACAATTTTAGGCGGCACTGTAATCTTTACCTTCATGTTCTTAATGGCCGCCATATCCCGTGCATACTCTTCTAATCTTTCCACCAACTTCTCCAGGCTGTCCTGGTCAGGATTTATAAGCCATACTATATCATTTAGCTTATTTACCATTTCGCCCGAAGATTGTTGCATGACGGTCAAGGACCTTTCCATTTCTGTGATTTGATTTGTCCTAACCTGTTCTTTGGCTAAATGACTGTACATGGCGATACCACTTAGGGTAGAGCCCACTTCATCGTGTAGTTCAC
>JANOCH010000583.1:0-4941 GCA_031412015.1 Chitinophagaceae bacterium | reverse complement strand
TTTGTTAGGTGACCCCGCCACGGGTACCAGTCGTGTTAACCTGGGAGGCGGTGTGAATTCTTTTGGTACTTCTATCGGGCCTTTGGTTGTCGCGCTGGCACTATTTGGAACAACCGCTGCGATCACGGATGAAAAAATTGCGTCTTTGAGTTTATCAAAGGTGATCATACTTTATTCTTTTGTAGGAGTTTTATTTATTGGTGCCGCGGCAATGTTTCATTTTTCAAAGAAAGTACCTGCCGGAGTGTTATTAGAAAAGACCGAAAAAGCGAATAAGGCACTCTATACGTTAATAATTATGACGGTGCTGTTGGTGGCTTTCTTCGTGCCGGTGTTTGACAGCTACAAAACAGACCTGACAAATGCCCCAATAGAGGAAAAACATGCCATGGAAGCTTACAGGTTAAATTGGCTGCTCGGTACATTGGCTGTGGTCGTTGTAGGATTATTACTTGCACTTGCGAGTGCCCGTAAGAAATCAGAAGGATGGGGTGCAATGCAGTATCCCCAATTAATATTAGGTATGTTGGCCATCTTTGTATATGTAGGAGCAGAAGTTGCGATTGGCAGTAACCTTGGCGAGCTATTAAAGCAGGAAGATTTTGGTTCACTTTCGGCTTCTGAAGCAACCCCGTTTATTGGTATGTATTGGGGCAGCCTGATGATTGGTCGTTGGACGGGAGCCATTACTGCTTTTAATTTATCCCAAAAGACAAAGTCGATTTTACAGTTCATTGTGCCATTGATTGCCTTCGGGATACTCATTGGAATTAATACGCTGGCGAAATATGACATGACGCCCTTATATTATTATGTCGTTTGTGTGTTAGTGCAAATTGTGGCATTCTTCATCAGCAAGAATAAGCCTGCCAGGACGATGCTTATATTTAGTTTACTAGGCGTTGCCGCGATGGTAATCGGACTGATGACCACCGGAACTGTTGCCATCTATGCCTTTTTAAGTGGGGGGTTGGTTTGTTCTATTATGTGGCCGTCCATTTTCAGTCTTTCTATTGCAGGGTTAGGAAAATATACTTCACAGGGTTCTGCTTTCCTGATCATGATGATTTTGGGAGGAGGGATCATACCTCCCATACAAGGAAAACTTGCTGATGTTATGGGAATTCATCAATCTTATTTCATTGCGGCTATTTGTTTCGCCTACCTGGCATTCTTTGCCTTTGCTGTAAAGGGAATTCTTAGAAAGCAGGGTATTGATTACGATGCTGAAATAAGCGCAGGGGGGCATTAAAATAACAAACAATTCATTTCATTCGTACATTAGTACCCCGTTATACTGAAGAAGGTAACGGGGTATTATTTTAAATTTAATTACAATGGCTGGAAAATCTGGATTACAGGCTCTTGCGATCGGCATTGATATTGGTGGTACCGGCACCAAGTTTGGCATTGTAGACAGGGATGGAAATGTTCTTTTTTCCGATGAGATGTCAACCAAAAAACATGCGGAAGTAAATACGTTTATCGATGAGCTGTATACATCTCTCGCTGTATTAATCGAAAAAGCCGGTGGCGTTGGACGAATGAAAGGTATTGGTGTTGGAGCGCCGAATGGCAATTACTACACGGGTACCATAGAATATGCACCTAATCTTCCCTGGAAAGGAATTATTCCGCTGGCTAAACTGATAGAAAATAAATTCAAACTCCCTGTTATACTGACCAACGATGCCAATGCCGCCGCTATTGGTGAAATGATGTATGGGGCCGCCAAGGGTATGAAGGACTTTATCATGATCACCTTAGGAACGGGAGTAGGTAGCGGTATCGTTGCTAATGGTAAACTGATATATGGCCATGACGGATTTGCCGGTGAGCTGGGTCACACTATCGTTATTCCGGACGGAAGAATGCATCCGGGGACAGGTAAAAAGGGATCATTAGAAAGTTACTGTTCCGCGACAGGTGTTACAAACACAGCAATTGAAATTTTAGAGAACTCGGACAGGCCCAGCAGTTTGAGAAATGTTCCAAAAGATAAGCTGGATTCTAAAAAGGTTTACGAAGCAGCTATTGAAGGTGATGAGGTAGCCCGTTATATATTTGAGTTTACTGGCAGAATATTGGGACTGGCACTTGCTAATGCGGTGATGTTCTCCAGCCCGGAGGCCATTATACTTTTCGGTGGGTTGACCAAAGCCGGAGACCTTATCTTAAAGCCAACAAGAGAACACATGGAAGCCAACCTTATCCAGGTCTTCCAAAATAAGGTGAAAATATTGATCAGTCATTTGAAGGAATCAGATGCAGCCATATTAGGCGGCAGTGCGCTGGTGTGGGATATGAAATGATAATGATCGAAAACCGAATTAAACCAAAAAAGCCCGGATAACCGGGCCTTTTTTTATAAGATTTGTTTTAAAATAGGATTGATTTTTAAAAAGGCATTACATTGGAACATGGCTAATAACTAAATACTACCCAGCTAATTTTTTCGTGTTAATCAGTAACCCCTTTGTTTGATCTTACCGTCCTACCGTAGATCCCTCACCATTCAGTTGAACTTTAACAATGCCTGTTTTTTCAGCTTTTGAATAAGAAGCAAGCGTTGTTGCAGTAACTGTTGTGAAAAGCACAGCAGAAGTCAGCGAAACCAATACAAGGAATAAAGGATAGCCTAGCCTTTTCATTGGATGAATTTTCGATTTAGTAGTCAAAATTGTGCCAAACTCGGAAAATGAACCTTTTTATGCAATAATTGCTCAAAATGTTGATTATAAGCAAGAATGGGGAATAGAAATACCCTTAGCAATAATTACCGTGGTCGGTTTTCCTACCTGATTAACGTAAAACTGCCGCTGATATTATAAATTTTGCCGGCATAATCAGTTGCCTTCAGGTTCCAAATATAGACTCCTGTTGGCTGTTCAGCTCCTTTCCATCTGCCATCCCAGCCGGCAAACATATCGTTGGAAGTGTAAATTAGCTGGCCCCAGCGATTGTAAATGGTGAATTGATCGAGTTTCTTTATCCCAATATAAAAAGCCTTCATGGTTTCATTCAGTCCGTCATTGTTAGGAGTAAAAGCCGTAGGAACCCTGATACCGGATCCCCGGAATATCTTAAGATGAATGACATCCTCGTCTTCACAGCCTTCAATGGTCCTGACCGACAACGTATAGGTGGCGTCATCCTGCAATAAAACAGTGGGGTTTGGAAAAGACTGGCTGGTTAAACCGATCGCCGGCGTCCAGTTATAGCTCACTCCCCCGCTTGCCTGGAGCTGAAAAGGTTGGTTTTGGATGATCACTGTGTCGTTGCCGGCATTTGCTTCAGCCTTATTGATAAAAAGGTGGATAGGCGCCGGGTTGGACTCACAACCATTATCGCCGGTCGCAGTGGCGTATACTTTATAAAAACCCGGTGAACCATAGGTAGACGTCGGATTTTGCTCTGTTGACTTTTCTCCGTTAGCCAGGTGCCAGTTCCAATTGGTAATAGTCGTTACATTGTCCTGTTGTTCGGCAGTAAAAAGTACAGGAACATCAACACACCCATTGTCGGCCCTGGCAGCTATCACCGGTGGAGGTTTTATTGAGAACGTCCTATTTACAACAACAGAAGCGCAGCCATGATTGCTCGTGACCATTAGTTCAATAGTATGGGAACCGGGAGATATAGCTGTTAATATGGGATTTTGAGCGATCGAAACAAGAGTTCCATCCAATTTCCAACTCCATTTAGAAATGGTCCCGACTTTCAGCGAGGAGCGATCGATGATCCGTGGAGGTTTTCCTGCACAGGTGTCAAAGATGTCGAAATCAGCGACCGGGTAATCTCCGATCTCAATAACTTTTCTCGCCGTATCGCTGCATCCGTCCAGTCCCGTTTCCGCTAATGTTATTTTATACAAACCGGGAGCTGAATAAAGATGTATTGGATTTTTATCACTACTGCCGGTACCATCACCGAAATCCCAGTTGTGTTCTTTGACAGGAGCAAAAGATTGGGATTGATTTTGAAAAGCGATGGGGTTTCCTATACAGGTTGCATTATTGGCAACACTGGTGTTGAATGAGGAGCTCAATACGGTGCAAAATTTTTGCTGGTTATGGTAGGCCCCGGTCGAGGCGCCAAAACCCCAGTATAATAAAGGATCTCTCAGGAAAACTTTAGCAATAAGATCGATCTGCGTCTGCACTCTTAATACATTGTCAAAATAGGCCCGTATCCAATGTGTTGACGGATCCCAACTGATACGCAGTGTATGCCATTTGCAGTCTTCAATGTTTATTGAAGTAATGGAAGCCTGAACTGGCCCGGCAAGGTCGGACGCATGATTGCTGTTGCCGTTAAGCTGTATGCTAATGTGATCGAATGATGGATCATTCAAATTTGAATTTTGCCAGGTGTCAAGGGCAATACCGACAGAAGGGTTGACTCCTAAAAAACCCATTCCCTCGCCCGCCGCGCCAAGATTAGCGCTAACTGGCTGTAAAATAAAAACCATCCCGTCCGCTCCATTCCCATCACTGCAACCCAGGTATACATTGAAGATAAAATCAAAAGGATCATTCAAATTGATCTTTGATGCATTCCATACACTTCCGCTTTGTGAATTGGCTGCATTCGTTAAGGTGTAACAATTGCAATTGTCCTTCCTGGCAGACCCGTTTAGTATATACGTGTTTGTTTGAGCGCTGGCTGGTATTACATTATATAATACCATAGCCAATATCGATAAGCAGATTGGTAAGCATTTCATCGTCAGAGCCGCCGGATAGTTAGGTCAGCCAATTTAACAAGGAAATGCCATAACTCTAAGCATTTAACCGACTCGTTATCCACTCTTTTCTGCCAAGACCCGGAAAAACATGACGTTCGCTGTGATAAGACGAACGAACCAGGGGGCCGCTTTCAACATAGTCAAGCCCGGTACTGTAACCGATCTCTTTATATTCTGCAAATTCATCCGGGTGT
>JANOCH010000582.1:0-1505 GCA_031412015.1 Chitinophagaceae bacterium | reverse complement strand
GCCACGACTACATTTTTATAATGACTTATACGACCGAAATAAGGCAAACCATCCGCAGAACATGGACGGTAACCATACCATAGCTGGTCGGTGGAAGGCATCGGGATATCGAATTCCGGAATAAATCTTTTTACAGCATTTAATATTCCTTCCACGCGGTGATAACGAGGCGCCGTTTTAGTGGACACAACTTCCATCGTTCCGCCAAAACGAATTTTATTCCCGTCCATCGGGGTGATAGCCACCCGGCCTTCTACCAGGATTGCTGGATAATTTAAATGATACTTAGAGTTTTCCAACGTCAGCGAATAACCACGTCCCGGCATCATCGGGATCTTTGTCTCCATCATAGCCGCTATCTCCCGGCTCCAGGCCCCTGTAGCTATTACTATTTCATCTGCTTCATACACCTGTTTGGTCGTACTAACTTTTTTAATTTTCTTTCCTTCCTTTTCAAAACCTGTCACTTCTTCATTTCCTATCAATTGAACTCCACGCTGCTTCAAATAAGCCAGTAATGTTCTCATCAATTTATTGGGGTACAAATGCGCATCGCATTTAAAAAACACAGCGCCAAGGCCATTGATCTTTGTTTGCGGTTCCATGCTTTGCATTTCATCATAGTTCAGCAGCTCTACCTCCAATCCCAATTCTTTTCCTTTTGACACGGTATGATGTGCATGTTCCGCAGCAGCCTGCGTTTGAAAAATTTCCAGCAATCCTTTCTGCTGATAAGCAAAATCGAACCCTGGTAAGGAGGCCCATGTTTGATATTCCTTTTGACTCAGCACGGCAATATCCCGCAAGGGAACAGCCGCTGCTTCCACTTTTTTATGATTAGCGCTTTTTATGAATTTAAAACCCCAGTCGATCAGCGAACTGTCAAGAGATGGTCGAACATAAAAAGGACTTCTTGAGTTGAACATCCATTTTAATCCTTTCCATACGATACCGGGTGTAGCGAGCGGAATAAAATGACTGGGACACACATATCCCGCATTGCCATAGGAACAGTTATCAGAAAAATCTCCTTTATCCAATACCGTTACTTTATGACCAGCCTTCTGTAAATAATAAGCCGAACTTAATCCTATAATGCCTCCGCCAATAACCAAAACATTTTTCACTAGCTGTAATTATTTAAATTTTGTACTGTGTTGCTATAGGCAAACATCGTTCTATTTAATCCTTTGTGTTATATTTTTCTCAGTATTCTTGGACTAAACACTCTTCCTGCTGTACGATCAGGATGCGCCTGGATCTTCACTTCCACTTTTGTTTTTCCTCTTAGTAGTTCCGAGGGAATAGGATACTCCACATCAAAGAATTTTCCTGTCTACGCCTTTCAATTCCTGAGTTCCGATCTTCGTGCCGTCTATCAAAATATCAAAAGCTCTTCCCTTATCATCGCCAGATAAGACAAAAGTAATACCGATTCAACATCGGGTAATACTTTCATGTCGAAAGAAAAGAAGCCGCCTTTACGCACCTCACGTCCGCCACGA
>JANOCH010000581.1:0-29557 GCA_031412015.1 Chitinophagaceae bacterium | reverse complement strand
GAAAAACTGTACCTGTGTCTGGACTATGAAACTCCGGATCTTACTATGGAGGAAGAGCTGAGACTGGCAGCTAAGCGACCCATTGACAGGATGCTGGATATATCTGCAAGAGCTGGACTATGACAGCGTGATAAATGGAACTAATAGTTTAAGCTAATTTATTTTACACGGCCGGTAAACATCAGCGTTTTGTAGATAGTATTCGAATTAGTTTCGATGACGATGTGTTTTTTGAAGTGTCCGGTGTCCGTAGCCTTATATCCTACCCGGAGTTCTACACTGGCTCCGGGATTTATGACAGAATCACTGAAATAGGCTTTACTGCAGCCACAACTTGTACCTACGCTTTTTATTTCCAGTAAGGCATCGCCTTCATTTGCTAATACATATTGGAGACGGGCCGAATCATTAAAATTTATTGAGCCAATATCTACCGAATCCCTGTCAACCACCAGTATTGGTTTTTGATTTGGTTGTTTGCAGGAGAATAAAAGGATTGACTGGAGGCAATATAAGTATATGTATTTTTTCATCATTTTTCTTTTGTAAGTACCAACGATAATAATAGAACAACTGCCATGAGATTGATCCCGACTATTTCTTTTTGCCCTGCAGCAACAGGATAAAAGTCGCTGGCAGAAAATGCAAAAAGAGTCTCCCTGGCTGAAGGCGATTCAATTCCAAAGCCGATAAAAAAACAAAGACCTACGCTCAGAAGATAACCCAATGCGATTGTCTTTATTGATATCAGCTGCAGAATTAGTATAAAAAGTAGGCTGTTAAAAACCAGGGTTCGGCTATGTTTAAAAAAAAGAAAGATCAGGTATCCCGTTATAATCAGGTAGATAAAGAAGGGCAGTAGACCAGTCTCTATTTTAGAGAAGCTAAAGTAAAGGCCGGTTACTGCCCCGATAAAGAGATAGACATGGATAATTTTTAAAAATATCATTGAGATCGTTTTTTAATTTCATTTTCAAGCGTCGTAATTGCATTTTCGATACTTCCTTTAAATATCACCTGGCCGATTTCGTTTACCAGGATAGTAGTCGGGAAAAATGAAATTGAAAGGGAGTCAATGATAGATTTGGTCTGCAATTTTGCAACGGGAAAAGAATAGCCTCTTTTATCTATCACGTCAAATGCACGGGTAGGTTGGTCGGTTTGTAATGGAAGATTTAAAGCATAGAATTTTACCCGAGGATGTAGCCGGTGGTTTAAATATACTTTATCCAGTAAGGGGAACTTGCGGAAACAAGCGGCGCATTGGGTATGCCATAAATCTATGAGAACCAACTTGCCCTTCAGACTGTCATTTGATATCCTGTTTCCATTTTTCTCTTCCGCTACGAAATCCGGAAATGGTGCAATGTAACTACCGCTATATGTACCAAAATTAAGTTTATGTATCCACATGCTGTATCCACGGAAAAACATAAAGAGAGTAACAGAAAAGCCAACGCCGGCGATTACCCATTTTTTCCACGACCCGGCGATATGAAAAATCCAGGCTGTTAACAATGCCAGTACGTGAAAAACATAATCTGGTAATGAAATGAGGGTTCCGTTGAAATCGATCAGCCGGGGTGGAAGGTACATCGCAGACATTCCAAGAAATAAAGAAAGAATGATAAAAAAAGGCGTTAGTTTTTTGATGAGCCGCATTAAAATATAAGCTATGAAGAAGAAAATAGTAAAGCCAATCAGCAGGCTGAATGTTAACCCCATGTCAACCCTGACGATAGTCAGCGATAATTCAATCGCAGTTGCTAGTATTATTAACAACGTTATTTTTATCAATCGGAACATCTCGGGTAATTAATTGGGGTCAAAATCAATAAACACACAAATTACCATTGCATGACCAGGTACCAAGAAACCCACAGCCGTAGTCATCCCGATCGCAAATGTAGGCGCTCCTCGAATAGGTACAAGAGCCATAGGTTTCCTTAATAGTTGCTCCGGTTGTTCCTACAGAAATCTCCCTTTTTTTACAGGAATAAGAGCTTCCAATATTGCATAAACAGTTCGGGGCTGATTCGCTATATACTGCTAGCTGGGACTGCGGGACCTGGTCAAGGATATAGGAGCTTGTGGCTGTGCCTGCAATTTGTTCTCCTTCCAGGAAATAGCACAGTTCTGAAATTTTGCTTTTCGAAAAAAGGAGTTCTGCTTTTTTTAACCAGGCAGGGATAACCAGCGTCGTAAAAGTAAGGTTTTCCGTTGTCCCGTTTTCATAGACAGCCGGAGAAAGCCTTTGAAAAAGATCCATGATCAAGTTTTTTTGCGAAGGGTTCATTCCCGGAATGCTTTTTTTGATATTGTATTTCCAAAAGGACGCTTTCTCAGCACTGGTCAGTTCGATAAATGCAATGCGCATTTCTGCCGCATTAGGTAATTTCCGCAAGCTCTCAAATTTAGATACATTTTGAAGGGTTTCTTTTTTGCAGGATTGCAGAATAAAACAAAATAGAAGACTAGCTGCAACAAGGATGTCAAATTTTTTCATTTTAGTAAGTTTTGAATGAATGATGGTGTAAAGAATAAGTCTAAGAAAGTCGACGCCCAGTTATAAAAATGAGTTCGGATTATACACGTCTTATCACTCCTTTGTCAGTTTTAGAATTCGGGCTTCATTTGATCAAATGATGAGACAAAGCTATTGGGCAAACCAGGGCCTTGCCAAGGGAAAAACACCTGATATCTATAGTTTCTTCCTGATTTTATGGCGCTAAAAGCACCCTGTGTTGCGTTAAAAGGCTTGATGGTTAAACTGCCGGAATTCAACAGTGAACATTTAAAAGCAAAGGCTTATATCTGCCTTTTTGGAATAAAGAATGGGATAGATTATTCCGCAGCGGCAGAAACAAGCAAAAGTTAAGTTGATATAAGAGGATCGTAATTCGCTAAAGATTTCCTTGATGCGGGCGGGGATGTCGCTATATTTTGACCAGTTTCTCCACGGCCAGCTCCAATGTTTCGGTTTTCTTGGCAAAACAAAAACGAACCACTTTATTATCAGTGCCGGCTTTATAGAAGGCGGAAACAGGAATAGTGGCTACTCCGCATTCTTTTGTCAGGCGGATGGAAAGATCTTTATCGGCTTCATCGCTTATGTTAGCGTACGTATAACATTGAAAGTAGCTTCCGTAACTGGGCAAAGGAGTGAATTTTGTTTGCTTCATTAGTTGCTGAAAATAATCCCTTTTTTCCTGCATAAAAGCGGAGAGGGATAAATAAGAGTCCTTGTGTTTTAAGAAGGCTGATAAAGCAACCTGGGAAGGAGAATGACAGGAGAAACAATTGAATTGGTGAACTTTTCTGAACTCCGCCATTAGCTCCGGATTGCTAATACAATAGCCAAGCTTCCAACCAGTGCAGTTATATACTTTACCAAAGGAGAAACAGACAAAACTCCTTTCCAATAAGTCGGGATAGCGTAGAATACTCTGGTGGGGAATTTTATCAAACACCAGGTGTTCATACACTTCATCACTGAGGATAATAATATTGGTATCTTTTACGACAGATCTTAACTGTTTTATATCTTCTTCGCTCAACACTGAAGCGGTTGGATTATTGGGGTTGTTGAGCATGATCATCCTTGTCTTCGCAGTGACTTTTCGCCGTACTTCATTCCAGTCTATTTTGTATTCCGGGAATTGTAAATCGATCAGCACAGGAACGGCGCCATTTATCTCGACATTTGGTATATAACTATCATAAGCAGGTTCAAAAATTATGACTTCATCACCGGGTTGCAACACGGTAGTCAGGGATGTGTAAATGGCGTAAGTGCCACCGGGAGTAATAGTGATCTGTGAGCCCGGGTCAATGGCCGTATTATAGAGCGACAAGACTTTTTCCGCCAATACTTCCAGCAGCGGAGTATAGCCACGCATTGGAACGTACTGGTTAAACCCTTTGTTCATTGCTTCATTAACCAAACCCGTCAATTGTTCACTCATTTGAAAATCAGGAAACCCCTGGCCAAGGTTCACAGCATTGTGCTGGGTTGCCAGGGCACTCATTACGGTGAATATACTGGTGCCAACAGAGGGCAACTTGCTTTTAACATCTAAATTCATGGGAAGTATCTGGTGTAACTAAAATTAATAAATTGGCTATTGTCGCCGGGCAAAAAATTTTACGCTATAAAGAACAGGGTGTATCAGGGAAGTAGCGCATCTATTTTAGCAGCGAGTTTTTTATCTTTTTCGGTTACGATATCTCCTGCATCGTGAGTTGAAAGCCAAAACTCAACCGTGTTCCATACATTTTTCCATTCGGGGTGATGATCCATTTTTTCCGCTATCATTGCCACTCTTGTCATAAAAGCAAAAGCTTCGCTGAAATTTTTAAACTCGAACTTCTTGTAAAGCTTCTTGTCAATTTCTTCCCACATTTTGTTTCTATTGATGATTTGAATAAAAATGATACTAAAAGACGAGGTGTTCTTTATTTTTTATCTTTTCGTTAGTAAGCTCCACTACTAATTGTACACCGGCAATACTGCGGACTGGAATGATTATTTGTTGTAGTTCTTCATCGTTGACAGGATCGTCCTTCATCAACCATAAAAAATCAAGGTGTTTAAATTCGGGTAACAGGTATTCACCCTCGAATTCGTTATTGTATAGATAATGCGATAACGAACCCGTTGGTTCATGATATTCGAAAATGGAAAAAAAATAGTCTCTTTTCTTCTTCTTTAAACCGATCTCCAGCTCATGATTGATTCGAAAATCGAGCCCGAGCAGGCTGTTCAACTGCCAGCAAAACAGATAATCCTTAACAGGAGCCATGATACCTAACAGCCTCGTATCCTCAAAGAAGGCTTCAGCGAGGTCATGATTGTTGATGGATAGTTTCAGGCTTCGTTCAGACACAGACTTGTTTTGAAACTGTTATTAAAGTTGGATATCAGATTCTAAGATTTCATTTCCTCTTTTATATTTCACTTTCGTTTTGTCGCCCTTGCTAAATTTATTCAGCACTTGCATATAGCTTTCCACAGAAGTAATAACATTATCTCCCAATTGGATAATAACATCTCCGGCTTTTAACCCCGCCTCAGCGGCAGGTCGACCGTCTGTTACCCCATCGGCTCTGACACCTGTCCCCGGAAAGGTATAGTCCGGCATGATGCCAAGGGTTACTCTAAACGGTGTCATTGAAACCGCGGCCTCCCTTGTTTTGGTGAAGGCTAATTTCTGCGTTTGCTTATTCAGCGTATTGATAATTGTATTGATATAGTTAATAACGCCGAGTTCTCCATTATAATTAATTCTTTCCGCATCGTCACTGGGGCGGTGATAATCTTTGTGCTGGCCGGTAAAGAAAAACAACACAGGAATATCTTTCCTGTAAAACGAAGTATGATCACTTGGACCAGTACCACTCGAATCAATTTTTATCGCAAAGGGAATCTTTTTATCCTGGGCATTGATCACGGTGGCCCAGGTCGGCGAAGTGCCATAGCCGCCAACCGCCAATATTTTAGTACTATCATTTAAGCGGCCCACCATATCCATATTGATCATGTAGTTGGCGGCTTTGAGATCAATAGTTGGATGCTCAGTAAAATATTTTGAACCAAATAAGCCGAGCTCTTCACCAGAAAAAGCGATAAACAAATAGTTGTTGTTTTTTGCTTTGGTTGTTTTTAGGATCCTGGCAAGTTCTAACAAAGCGGCTGTCCCACTGGCATTATCATCTGCGCCATTATGGATCAGTTTTTCCCCGGTCCGGTGCATCGAATTGCCATCTTCTCCGTATCCCAAATGATCGAAATGTGCGCCAAGTATAACCGTAGTGGCGGCGGCGTTGTCAATATATCCAATCACATTGTGCCCGATTCTTTTTTTCTCCCCGATATCCACGTTCATTTTTATTTTAAGGGTTGCTGTGGCATCGGTGAAATACTTTTTAGCAGCATCTTTCATTACATAGATAACAGGAATAGCGATTGACTCAGATTTATCTTTTGAATCAAAGTACAGTTTGTCGTCATCTGGCGAGGTATTATAAATGATCACAGCGGTTGCGGCCCTGTCATAAGCTTTTTTTGAATTCTTTTTGATGTATTCTGTCAGATCAAAGTGTGGATTCGATTTGTTTTCTTCTAGAATTTCTTTCAGATCTATAAACCAGGGCATATCCGCCTCCTGTATGGCAACGGCGGGTGAAGCTTCTAGTGCTTTTTCGGCGCTGAAAGTAAACGGGAAAAAATCCTTACCAGTGACCAGGGGTGTTTCGTTAATGGTAAGATAAGTCCCTTCATTGATCTGCAGGCCTTCGTTTATCTCGAAAGGTTGGTAATAGCCATCGACACCTTTGGCGAGGACGCCAGTTGTTTTAAATTTCTCGCTGACATACTGCATCGCCAGCTTTTCCCCATTGGAACCGGCCCGTCGTCCCTCCAATTTATCATCGGCGAGGAATTTTATATGCGCTTCAAGATTGTCACGGGTGATCTTATCGGTCTTTTTTAATTTTTGAGCTGATACCAGGCTGGCAAGTAGCAGCAATGCAAAGGCAAGTTTTAATCGCAACATAAACATAGAGATATGTTTGAACTGCAAAGGTAGGATGGCTGAAGTGGCTTTCGGGCTTATAGGGTCTGTTAATTCTGAAAAATTCCAGCGTTAAAAACTTTTAACTTACCTCTTTGTCATTAAATCGTAATTCGTAAAACAATGTTGGCCCAGCTATCTATTTTTGCAGCCCTTTACACTTGGAAAAAAGAAGATTACATATTGCATTGGTCGGCAACCCTAATAGCGGGAAAAGCTCTTTGTTCAACTGCCTTACGGGGCTGAATCAAAAAGTGGGAAATTTTCCCGGCGTTACGGTTGATAAAAAAACAGGATCCGCATCACTATCTATCGGAGAGGCCGAGATAATAGATTTGCCTGGTTCCTACAGTCTTTACCCCCGGCGCCTCGATGAGTGGGTCAGTTATAAGGTATTGCTCAACCAGGATAATGATATAAAGGCAGATGTGGTGGTGGCCGTGGCGGATGCCAGCAACCTGAAGAGAAACCTTCTTTTTTGTACTCAGTTGATTGACCTTAAGATCCCCGTGGTCGTTGTTCTGACGATGCTGGATATCGCCAGTAAAAAAGGGATCAAAATTGACATTACAGAACTTGAACGGGAGTTGGGGGTTCCTGTGATAGCTGTTAATCCAAGAAAGCAAAAGGGAATTACTCAACTTAAAAAGGCGATAGAGCAAACAGCTGCTGGATTGTACAAAGCGCCGGTAATTGATTTTATAGACAATCGGGCCTTTGCCCCCGGGGCTATCAATGATCTGAAGAAAGAGTTGCCGGAACTAAGCGACTATGCAGCTATTCATTATCTTATTAATCATGAATCTTTTGGCTTGAAGGCCCAGATCCAGGAGACCATTGAAAGTATTGAGCAGGAACATAAGTTCAACCCAACCAAGACACAGGCAGAGGAAATATTGCAACGATACAGCCGGATCAAACACATTATGCAACAGACGGTATCAGAGCCTGACCCTTTGCAGAAGTCCCTGTTCACAGAGAAGCTCGATAATATACTGTTACATCGCCGTTGGGGCTACCTTATTTTACTGGCTGTTCTTTTTTTATTATTCCAGAGCGTATTTCTGCTGGCGAGTTACCCGATGGATTGGATAGACAGCGCATTTGCTTCGTTGGGTGGATGGCTTTCATCTGTTTTACCCGAAAATGGGTGGACCGATTTATTTGTTAATGGTATTTTAGCGGGACTGAGTGGTATTGTGATGTTTGTTCCGCAGATAGCGATACTGTTTGGGCTGATCACTATCCTGGAAGATTCTGGGTATATGGCCAGGATCAGCTTTCTTACAGACCGGTTGATGCGAAGTGTTGGGCTAAATGGAAAAAGTGTGATGCCCATGATCAGCGGGTTTGCCTGCGCCATTCCTGCCGTAATGAGCGCCAGGAACATTGAAAATAGGAAAGAGCGGCTGTTGACGATATTGATCACGCCGTTGATGAGTTGCTCGGCACGTTTACCAGTGTATACTATTTTGATCGGGCTGGTTATTCCAAATAAATTCCTTTTCGGATTCATTGGAGTGCAGGGTTTAGTGATGCTGGGGCTTTATTTTATTGGTTTTGCCATGGCACTGGTCGTTTCCTATGTGGCCAAATGGTTTGTTAAAATAAAAGAGAAGAGCTACTTTATACTTGAACTCCCAGTTTATCGGTCACCTCGTTGGAAGAATGTCTGGCAGACCATGTGGAGCAAGGCTAAAATTTTTGTGATCGATGCTGGTAAGATCATTATGGTCATCAGCCTTATTCTTTGGGCGCTGAGTTCTTTTGGACCAAAAGAGAAAATGCATGAGGCTGCGCTAAAGTATGAGGAGTCGCTTAAAGTTCCGGGGGCAGACACGACTTTAATTCAATATGAGTATGGAAACAGGAAGCTGGAAAACTCCTACGTAGGTATAATCGGCAGATCGATAGAGCCTATTATTCAACCATTGGGGTACGACTGGAAGATCGGCATCGCACTAGTTACGTCTTTCGCCGCAAGAGAGGTTTTTGTAGGAACGATGGCGACACTTTATAGTGTCGGCGATGAAAAGAACCAGGGTCCTTTAAAGGAGAAAATGAAAGCAGCCGTTCGTCCTGACGGTAGCCCCGTCTATTCATTGGCTACCGGTGTATCATTGATGTTATTCTATGTATTCGCCATGCAATGTATGAGTACATTGGCGGTTGTAAAAAGAGAAACCCGTAGTTGGAAGTGGCCCATCCTCCAATTGATATATATGACTGGGCTGGCCTATTTCATGAGTTTGATTGCGTACCAGCTTTTGAAGTAGACATGCAGTGATTAAAAAGGCCTTTTATTTTACTGAAGGCAGCCATTTGTCTTTCGGTTCAAAATAATCCCATAATTGTTTCGAAATCTTCCTGGCCAATGACCATGCCTCATTGTTATGTTTCCAGCTCGTGTCTTTATTGTTTTTGGTGAAAAGGCAAAAGATATAAGGATTGTTTGGAGCGTTAACCAACAATACTTCACTTCTCACAGCATCTACACAGCCGTTTTTACTAAATACTTCTATATAAGGAGGTATCTGGGAAATGGCTTCATTTTCATCCCAGAAATTTCTGCCCAGGCAACGCATCATCCTTTCGCATGCGGCAGAAGAAAATAGTTGCTTTCGATAGATCATTTCAAGCAATGTCCCAATTTCGTAAGGCGTTGTTTGGCCCCAGCCGTAGGCACTTCTATTGTTTTCGCGTCCGTTGGTTCTTGAGTTTACGCGGGTATTTTTTAGCCCCATGCTGTCCAGGATTTCATTGACCCTTGTTCCGGTACCGGCAAGACTTTGCAGCCAGAGGCTTGCTGTGTTATCGCTGGTTGTCATCATCAGCATGATCACTTTTTTCAGTGCGACTTTCTCTCCCGTCTTAAATGACCCAAGGATGTCAACGCCTTCGTATAGTAATGAATCTTTATAAACGAGTTCCTCGTCATACTTCAGTTCTTCTTTCTGTATCTTATCCATCACTCCCACAAGTATCGGCACTTTCACAATGCTGGCTGTAGGAAAAATGGTATCTGCATTAATGGCGATGATCTTCCCGTTGCGTAAATTTTTAATGTAAATGCCTATATCACCATTGAACCCATTAATAGATTCCTCAATTTTGGATTGAAGCCTTCTATCTTTTTTTTGTGAATAGGAGATAATGGAGCTTAATGACAACAGCAAGGTGAAAAATAGTCTTAGCATTCTTACGTATTAGAATGTAGAGATATGGTTACTTTATATTAAGATAATCTGTAACTAATTGGCAAAAAGCCTGGATTCCCGTTTTCATCCCGTTTTCATCTATATAGAAATCAGGGGTATGGTGGGGCGGAGCTAAATTGCTATCAGTTCCTTTTGGCATACCACCCAGGTAAAAGAAAAAGGAAGGTGCCTTCGTTCCAAAAAAGGAAAAATCTTCCGCCCCGGTTACCCACAGTCTTTCTTTAACATTGTCGTGTCCGATAGCAGTTTGTAGCGAAGGGAGCATTTTCTTGACCAAAGCAGGATCATTATAGGTAAGCAAGGCTTTCGTCTCTATAACTATATCTGCTTCGGCTCCGGAAGCCTCCGCAATCTTTTTGACGGTATGAATGAATTTTTTATGGACATCTTTTTGCATGGCGCTGTCGAGTGTACGGATTGTTCCAAGCATCGTGCACTCTTCCGAGATAATATTGTTTCTTACACCACCTTGTATCTTGCCAACAGTTATCACAACAGGAGCTTTTGTCAGTTCCGATTCACGACTTACAATGGTTTGCATACCATTTATTATTTGGGCTGAGACTGATATGGGGTCTATGCCTAGCCATGGTTGTGAGCCATGGCTTGATTTACCCCTTACCTTGATGGAAAAGAAGTCGGCCGTTGCCATGAACGCCCCGGATTTATATTCTATAGTTCCGGTTTCAACTCTTGATTGTATATGTAATCCGAAAATGACATCAACTTTTGGGTTGTCCATTACACCCTCTTTGACCATCAGTTCCGCGCCACCGATTTCACCTTCCGGTGAACCCTCTTCAGCAGGCTGGAAAATGAATTTTACCGTTCCTTTTAAGTCACCCTTTAGGTCGGTAAGTATTTCCGCTACGCTCATCAACATGGCAACATGTGTGTCGTGGCCGCATGCATGCATTACTCCTACTTCCTGTCCATTGTATATTGTTTTTTCTTTTGACGCAAATGAAAGACTAGCTCTTTCGACAACAGGTAGTGCATCCATGTCCGCTCGTAATGCAATACAAGGACCAGGTTTGGCTCCCCTCAAAATTCCTACCACGCCTGTTTTTGCAATTCCCTCTTTTACTTCGAGGCCTAATTTTCTCAGATGATCGGCAACCAATTTTGAGGTTTTGAATTCATTGTTGGCGAGTTCAGGATATTGATGAATTTGCCTTCTCCAGTCAATGCAGCGCGGTTCTATTTTAGTTATTGCTGCTGCGATTTTTTGTTTTAGCTGTGCATTTGATAAGGAGGATATTAAAAAAGCGACAGAGATGGCGACAAATCTTCTCATCTTAAAATTTTAAATGAATTTACCATAAAATGTTTTTAATCGTTTAACTTCAAATTGTAAGAAATATTGCAATATTCAACAATAGTCATTTCTTTTTTCGAGTAAGCATTGATGCGGTTTCGTCATTTTTCATTCCTGAAGGCTGTGCTGCTGCATAGTGTTACTGCTTTCGGCGGACCACAGGGCCATATCGCGATGATGATGAAGACTTTTGTAAAGCAGACGCCCTATGTAACAGAGGTAGAGTTGATGGAGTATAATGCGTTTTGCCAATTACTGCCCGGAGCTTCTTCAACGCAAACGCTTACACTTATTGGTTATAAACGCGGTGGTGTTCCCCTGGCCGTACTTACATTAATCATTTGGATACTTCCTGCAAGTTTTTTTATGGGTGCTCTTTCGTTTCTACTCCATTATATCGATAAAAAAGCATTGGATACGGATATTTTCAAATTCATTGCTCCGATGGCGGCGGGCTTTCTTTTGTATGCGAGCTATAGCGCTTTTCCATATGCCATCAGAAATACGATCACCTGGATAATTATGTTAGTTAGTACTGCGGCGACCTATTTTTACTTTAAACTCCCGGTAATTTTTCCTTTAGTCATTATTTTGGGAGGGTTCGCCACTAACCTCAGTAAGAAGCGTATTCCTCAAGTCGAAAGAAAGCCGTCTAAAATTAAATGGTGGAATTTTTGGATGTTTGGAATTCTTTTTATTGCCGCCGGTGTGATCAGTGAAGCGGCGCGAAAGGAAAATTGGCCGAACAGGAAGCCAATTAATCTTTTTGAAAACACGTACCGTATGGGAAGCCTGGTTTTTGGGGGTGGACAAGTATTAATGCCGATCATGTATGAGCAATTTTGTGTGAGACCGGAAGCCATTAAGGAAAAGAACCCTGACGTGGTACAAATTGATAAAGAGGATATGTACACCGGAATGGGAATTGTTCGTGCTGTTCCGGGCCCTGTGTTTGCTATTGCATCTTTTACCGGGGGCATGGCGTTGAAAGATATGGGAACGACAAAGCAGTTAATTGGTTGCTTAATCGGTACGGTTGCGATTTTTCTTCCAAGTGCATTATTGGTGTTATTCTTTTTCCCTATTTGGAATAATCTGAAAAAATACGCCGCGGTTTATCGATCCCTGGAAGGTATCAATGCCGCTGTTGTGGGAATAATGATTGCCTCCACTTTTTTCATTATGAAGGACATTTCATTAATTGAAGCTAAAACGATTAGTGCATTGAACCTTGTAGTTATACTCAGTACATTCTTATTATTATGTTACAGCAAATTACCATCCCCGGTAATTGTTGCCGCTTGCCTGGCGCTTGGTTATTTTTTTTAATGACGGCGATTCATTTGTAATAATGGCCTCTTTCTATTTCTTCTCTTACTTTTTCGGGAACCATGTAACGGATAGATTTTCCTTCATGAAGGAGATGGCGAATTTGTGTAGCGGAAATTTGAAGTAATGGAGCGTCTACAATGGTAAGCTTTGCTTTATTATGATTGTCAACTTGAAATCCGGTCCGTTGGTATACATAAATGGGGTAGTTCTTTATGATGAATTCAAAGTTTTTCCATTTGTGCAAGTTTTGAAAACTGTCACTTCCCATGATAATGGAGAATTCGTGCTCCGGATATTTGTCCTGCAAATGAGATAAAGTAACACTCGTGAATGATGGCTTGGGAAGAGCAAACTCAATATCTGACACTTTAATCCTTAAGTCATCTTCAGTGGCCAGCCTTAAAAGATGCAACCTGTCATATTCATTGAGTAGGGAGGAGTTGGTTTTGAAAGGGTTTTGAGGTGACACGATAAACCATATTTTCTCAAGCACTGTTTCATTTAGAATGTAATTGGCAATAATTAAGTGACCTGAGTGGACGGGGTTGAAGGAGCCAAAATATAGACCTATTTTCATTCAATTCTTTGATGGTCAACTAATTACGTCTACTATTATATGCTCAGCCTCATCCAATCGTAAGCTAAGGGTGTAGCCGGCTACATGTACTGAAACCGGGTCTCCCAGCGGAGCTACCTGTTCTACAGATATTGATTCTCCCGGCAGACAACCCATTTCCATTAGCTTAAGGTGAATTTCCTGGCTACCAAACCTGCGGATAATGGCTCTTTGTCCGGGTTTTAATTCCGATAATTTTTTTGTCATTCTCTCCGATTCTGGTAAAACTAACATTGTACTCTATGGTTTGTTTACGAATTTTGAAATTATGGCATCTTCAACAAAATCAAAGGTTTGTTTCTTCTTTAAAACCCCTGTATCACTTAAGGATCGTGCAAAGCTAAAGAAGTTCATAGAAGCGGCTTTCCGAAAAGAGAAAAAGAAATTGAAGAGCCTCAACTATATATTTTGCGACGACGAAGAGCTCTTACAAATAAACCGTCAATACTTGAAGCATGATTATTATACGGATATCATAACATTTGAACTGTCCAATAAGGGAGAGCCGGTGGAGGGGGAGGTTTATATAAGTATTGATAGGGTAAAGGATAATTCGCAAATGCTGAAAGAGCCAGTAAAGCAAGAGCTTCATCGGGTTATTTTCCACGGGGTTCTTCATTTGTGCGGATATAAGGACAAGAGCGAACAAGAAAAGAAAAAGATGAGACGAATGGAAGACACATTAATTTCAGAATTTAGGGACTAGCGTTTCACGGGACACTGTTTCAGTATGAAACAGTGTCCCGTGAAACCATTAACTTTGATAAAACAAAACAATGGCAAGGAAGAAGTGGGAGGCAAAAACAGGAGTAACGGAATCGCTGATTAAGTCCCGGGAAAAGAGAAAGTGGCAAATTAACTTCCGGAGATATGTAATAGAAAAAAGTCCTTGTCCTTCGTATGCCCCTTATTTTGGATTGGATATAGAAAACATCCGCGAATGGTTTGAATACCAGTTTACAAAGGACCTTGATTGGAGCAATTTTGCTAAGAATTGGCAGTTTGATCACATTATTCCTGTTACATGCTTTGATCATTCTGTTGAGGAGGAGCTTCGTCTTTGCTGGAACTTTACTAACCTTAGGGTAGAACCCCTACAGTTTAACAAAGACCGGGGAAACAGGCTTGATGTCCTCGGAGCGAGGTCTTACTTCAATGAGCTATACTTAAAGACCGGCTATCCAGCAGCTAAAGCATTGAGAGACAAAATAGATCGCATTGAGCTATCCGCATTTCTTAATTCGGAGCCGCAGCAAAGATTTCTTGCAGAACACAAAGACTACCTTGTCCATATTGAAGACTATTCCATATTTGAATTTGAGCTTTTAAATCGTGGTAGATCAGTCGAGGATGTAAAGAAGGAAATGGCGTTTTTTAAGAAAAATACTTAAAGCGGAGCTCTTTCAACAAACTACCTTTGCAAGCTTATGTTTCCAGAATATGATATAATAGTAGTGGGCGCCGGCCACGCCGGATGTGAAGCGGCGGCGGCGGCCGCTAACCTTGGTTCAAAAGTGCTGCTGATAACCATGAATATGCAGACTATAGCACAAATGAGTTGTAATCCAGCCATGGGCGGTATTGCAAAAGGCCAGATCGTGAGAGAAATAGATGCCATGGGTGGGTATTCGGGAATCGTCACAGATCTCTCTATGATCCAATTCAGGATGCTGAACAGATCAAAAGGGCCGGCGATGTGGAGCCCAAGGGCGCAGAGCGACCGGATGCTTTTTGCCTCTAAGTGGAGAGAAATGCTCGAGAAAACCCCAAATGTTGATTTTTACCAGGATATGGTGAAGGGGTTGGTCATAAAGGGAGGTAAAGCATGTGGTGTATTAACCGGGCTGGGTCATGAAATAAAAGCCAGGGCGGTGGTCCTAACAAACGGAACTTTCTTAAATGGAATTATTCATATCGGCGAGAAGAACTTTGGAGGGGGCCGGGCGGCAGAAAAAGCCGCGACAGGAATTACAGAACAATTAGTTGCTCTTGGCTTTGAAAGTGACAGACTTAAGACCGGAACTCCACCCAGGGTGGATGGACGAAGCCTTGATTATTCAAAAATGGAAGAACAACCGGGCGATGAGGAAATTAGCGGATTTTCCTACCTGGATACGCCAAAACCCAAGCAGCAAAGAAGTTGCTGGATCACTTACACCAATCAAACCGTGCACGATATTCTGAAAACCGGCTTTGACCGAAGTCCCATGTTTGCAGGCCGAATAGATGGGGTGGGGCCAAGATACTGCCCAAGTATTGAAGATAAGATCAATCGTTTTGCGGAAAGAGAACGGCACCTACTATTTATAGAACCAGAGGGGTGGGACACGGTTGAAATATACGTGAACGGTTTCTCCACCTCCTTACCGGAAGATGTTCAATATGAGGCGCTTAGAACTGTTCCGGGCTTCGAGAATGTCCGGGTATTCAGGCCAGGTTATGCGATTGAATACGATTATTTTCCGCCAACTCAACTAAGACATACATTAGAAACAAAACTTATATCAAACCTCTTTTTTGCCGGGCAAATAAATGGCACAACTGGATACGAAGAAGCTGCTTGTCAGGGACTTATGGCTGGTATCAACTCCCACCAAAAGGTGAGCAACCTGGAACCTGTTATTCTAAAAAGGAGTGAAGCTTATATCGGCGTTTTGATCGACGATCTGGTAAGCAAAGGCACGGAAGAGCCCTACCGGATGTTTACCTCCAGGGCGGAATTCAGAACCCTTCTTCGCCAGGATAATGCTGATCTTCGGTTAACCGAGCTTAGTTACCGGCTGGGGTTGGCGTCACAGGAACGAATGAATAAAGTGATCTCCAAAAAGAATGATGTCGTAGCTATCAAAACCATTTTAAAAGAAACCAGCATTGAACCGGACGAAGTCAATGGTTTTTTTAAAGAGATCGACTCATCGCCAATTACCGAAAAGCAAAAGGCCGAAAAAATTCTTTTGCGTCCATCTTTGGACCTGAGTACATTGACCGCTGCGTTACCAAGTTTGCAAAATCAATTTGTTGGTTTTTCGAAAGAAAATATTGAGCAGGCATCAATCCAGGTGAAGTATGATGTTTATATAGAAAAGGAAAAGGAATTGGTCAGTAGGATGAGCCAGCTGGAAGATCTTGAAATACCTTCTACATTTGACTATAAGAAAATTCTTTCCCTTGGTAATGAAGCAAGAGAAAAACTAAGTCGTATTCAACCAAGAACATTAGGACAGGCCAGTCGTATCTCCGGAATCAATCCCAGTGATGTTCAGATACTGTTGGTGTACATGGGCCGTTAAGTAAGGAATAAATTCTGTACCAATACTTTTTTATTGTATTACTATTGATGCAATAGATATAAAATTCCACACAACTATATTTTTTCAGGAAAATATGGAATCGCAAAAGTTGAGTTATCTCATGAGTAACTAATAAGTTAAACCATGGATACCAACAAAATTCTTTCAGCAGATTTTCTTGACCTGTTATTTGATAACAGGAACAAAGATTACGGAGCATATCAACTTCGTAGAACCTATCAAAGCAGGGTAACCAGGGCTTTGTTTTTTACAGGCATATTTGTAGGGCTTACGTTTACGGGAGTAGTACTTGCCAGTAAATTGGAACCAAAAGAAAAATCAACGTATATTATTCGTGATCTTACCATTGAAGACATTCAGCCAATCGAGCCAGAGCCGATACCCGAGCCGCCGAGACGAACAGAACCTGTTCATGTACAAACAGAGCAGCTTACACAGTTTGCTGTTGTTGATGATAACGAGGTAATAGAGCCACCGCCAACCCAGGATGATCTCGCCAATGCAAAAATCGATGTTGTAAAAACAGATGGCGTAATTGACGAAGGAATTACAACTGTTCAAAATCTTGATGATGGCAAAGATATTATTGAAGATAAAATAGTAAAGGAGCCAGAGATCTTTACCAAAGTGGAAATCGATGCAAAATTCGACGGCAACTGGGAAAAATTTCTATTGAGAAATCTTAATGTTCAAACCCCAATCGATAACAATGCCCCTCCCGGAAACTATAAAGTTATCATGCAGTTTGTGGTAGATATTGACGGAACCTTAAGCCAGATAAAAGCTCTTTCAAATCATGGGTATGGCCTCGAGCAGGAAGCTATTCGTGTTTTGAAAAAGGCAACAAAATGGGAGCCGGCCATACAGAACGGCCGACAGGTAAAAGCGTATCGTATTCAATCGATCACGTTCCAGGTAACAGAAGAGTAGTAAGATTGTATTAGTAAAAAAAATTCCCGCCCAGAACTGGCGGGGTCTTTTTTTATGTTGCTGTCTTTTAAGATTTTTATTTTTCTTTCACTTCAAAAATCTTCTGCTCCCGGCTGTTAACAGAATTATTTAGTACGCCCTTGATCAATCCATGGCAGTTAGCAGAGCCACATTTACACTTAAATGGCTCCATGTTTTCATCCAGGAATTGTGAATAGTCCAGGGTCAATTCTTCATTGCGTGAAATGTTCTTTAATGCAACCACATTCAATCCGTCCAACCCGGTATTGGCATCGCAACTATGATTTTGAGGCGCCCACTCCGAAGGGTCTTCGTCCCAGAGCACAAAAACTTCTTCACTGATCGTATATGCATACCTGCGAAAATTCAATTTCTGTTCTTCATTCCAATGCTTTTCTACGAACCTCCTGGTAACAAGTCGTTGCGATTTTTCCTCACCACAGAAAATAACATCTCCTTTTCTAATACTTCTTGTGGCATATATTCCAAAACCTGCAATGGAATTTCCTTTCATTGCATACGGTTTCTTCTTCCGGCGATGCCGTGCTATTCCCTCATCGATTATATGTTCAAGGAAGCCTTTTTGTCCTGCTTCGTCAAATTTTAAAATGAAATCAGCAGAACCCTCATAGCCGTCAGTATAAAAAACAGAACAGGTAAAATTTATCTCCAGGAAAAATATCTCGTTCTTATCATTCACCCTGAAATCCAGGCGGGCATAGCCAACACCATTAAAACCTTTGAAGATCTTCTCTGTCGCCGCTCTCAGCTCTTTATCCAAAGCCGGGTCGGTACAGGGAAAATTGCAATCAGGGTGTAACTCAGATGTTTTTAATGAATAGGTTTTAAATGATTTTCCTTCCGGGAATACATATTCTACCGGCTTAAACACCCGGCAGCTTTTTCCATCAGGACTAGCTGCTACTAAAACAGTAAACTCCCGGCCATCTATGTACTCTTCCACCAGTAGTGGGCCATATTCATTATATATCTCCACTACTTTTTTGAGCAGGTCCTGTTTACTGTATAAAACAGAATTTTCGTCTATTCCCAGGCTATCTCCCGCCTTCGAAGGCTTTATAAACATCGGGAATGACAGAAATTTTTCCGCCTTATCAATATCCTCTGGCCGATCTATCATAAAATACCCCGGCGTTTTTACGCCCTCGCAATGCGCTACATATTTCATGAGCTCCTTGGTAGGATCATAAAGTTTGGCCGTAGGTCCGGTATGAGGAAGGTCCAACAATTCAAAAGTATGAATGACATCTATGGAAGGAACTTCCCATTCCAGGTAACCTTCACAAAGATTGATGAAGACGTCATAGTTTTTTTTCTTAAGTTCCTTCAGCTGCCGGTAGGTGGTGAGTTTATTCAGGAACACATGATCCACTTCATCGTCGGGCAATAATGAAGACAGATTTCGTGGCGGATCATAATTTTTATAATCTACGCCAGTAGTGGAATAGTCGGGCTGAAGCACGCAAACCTTCATGACAAAAAATTAAAGAGTTAAATTTCTCCTGGTAAAAGCATCCTGGATGATCTTCCGGATCAGGTCGGAAAAAGTTTTATCCGCATAGCGAAGAATAGCGCCGATAGAAGTATAATCCTCATCTTCACTTAATCCGCACTGGGCATTTACTTCCAGCATGTATAATTTTCCAGTGTTTTTATCCATTCGTATATCCAGTCTTCCATATCCCATACCCCCCACGGCGACATACGCGTCAAGACTTAATTGTTCCAACGCTTTAATCAAAGAAGGCGCGGGCTGGTGATATTCATAAAAGTTTTCGTTTCCGGGCATGGGCTTTTCGTCCTCATATATTTCCCAAAGCCGGTCAAACGACAAAAACTTTTCTTCTTCGGGCAGAGATTCATGAAAGATCCGTTCAACAGGCGGGTAAACGAAACATTCTTCGGGAGTGGATGATGAGCCAACAACGAAAGAAGTAAATTCAGGACCTGTAATAAATTGCTCGACGATCAAACCATCGGCCAGTAAGTTCCAGCCACGATATCCTTTTTTAATTTCCCTGATCCGTTCAAGCAACTCTTTGTCGGAGTACACGACATTTTTAACCGATACACCCATACTTCCGCCGGATACTGCCGGTTTAATAATAAGGGGTGCACCCAATCTTTTGCAAAGACCCTTTACCGAATCCTCGCTTCCGTCAATGATATCCCATTTAGCAGTTGAAACACCGGCCTTGTCAAAAGCTCGTTTCATCGGGATCTTCGAGGTAGTGATATTATAGTAATGATCATCAGAACCTGTATAGATAAGCCGGCTTTTTTCCAATTCATGAATTACGGAGACACCCGGAGTGCCATTTACCTCATCACCATCGCAAAGATTTAATACAAGAGGGATCTTTCTTCCGGACTTCTTTTTGATAGACGCGATCACTTCTCTAAAATTCTTCATGGTAACCGGCTGCCAGGTCCAATCAACTCCCAGTTCATCGAAGATCTTTTTGTATTCTGCCAGGCTTTGCGTGAAGTCGTAATAGTACTGCAGGTTGGGGTCTTCTGATTCCAGGTAGGGAAACAGTATCCAGATCTTTAACTTCCGGATAGGGTCGGCGGCAACTTTGGCTACCTTTTTCTTAAGCTCTTTTTTCCTTGTTTGAACGATCATGCAGTTGCTGTTGTATGAATCGGGTAAGCTTATAGGTACCCAGGATTTCGGGGCGTATATGTGCAGCGCCTTTTATTTCACCCAAACAATTGCTACTTCCGCAAAAGCAGGTAAATGGTTGCGCCATGTCCCATTCGGTAGAAGGATAAAAGAAAGTCATTTCATCACCTTCCTCAATTGGCTTTAAAGCTACTATATGCATAGCATGCGTATCAAAAAAAACATTGGGGTTACAGCTATGATTGATGTATTGAAGGTGCTCGGGATGCAACATAATATGTTTGTCAATACCTACCTGGACGGTCAGGTAACTTGGTTCTGACAAAACCTTCTTGGCTGAAAAAGCCAATACAACATCTCCCGGTTGATACGTTCGCTGGGCGAAAAAGGCCTTCTGGTTGTTGACGATGTTTTGCCTGACTACGGCGAATGAATGATCGCTGATGACGCGATAATTGGAGCTTATATTGGTTATCATATTCTAATTGATATGAAAAGATATAGATAAACTTTTATCTAACAAATCTTATATCAATAAATGTGAATAATTAATAGTAACCGTTAATAACAATGATCACTTATTAATACTTTCATTAACCAGTATCGACCAATAAAACTATAAGAAAGTATACTGAAAGCGATCTTCAATAGCGATTGAAAAGTATTGATAATTGAAATATCGCTATACCGAACGATATTAAAATAATCTTTAGCTCCCCTTGTGTTTTTGAAATTGACTCCACGCAATAGTCAACTTTATCTCTCCAAAACTTATTGAATTGCCCAGCTTCTCTTTGACAGGAGTAATGGAACCCCCGGTAAAATCCTTTATTACAGGTTCAATAAGCAATAGTTTTTCCCGACTTACCAGTTCTTCAATATCGATTTCGCCCTGCTCAACATAATGGGCTAAATGTCCTTCGATAGTTTGAGTAGTAAGGTTTCGTTCCTTAGCTATTTCATCAACAGACAGGCCATCCCGGTATAGTTTGAAAGATTCGGCTTTCGTATCAACCTTGATCTTCTTTTCATTACCTGTTGCTTTTCTTTCCCGCTTTGGTGATTTTTCATGTATCAATGAACCAAGCCCTTTTTCTTTGCAATAATTAATGATGAGGTCTAAAAACTCCCGCCCATACTTTTCAACCTTGGCGTCACCAAAGCCACTTATTTTTCTGAGCTCGGTAACCGATTGTGGTAAATAACGGGCCATTTCATGGAGTGTACTGCTTGCGGCTACTATATAAATGGGTAAATCGGCTTTCGAACAAATGCTGTCCCTGAGTCTCCGCAATTGCAAGTGAAGGATCGGATGTGGGGTTTCTATTGGTAGTTGTGAAGCTGTTGCGTAGGCGTTGACTGAAAAAGTGGGAAGAATAAAACCTCTCTTTCTTTGTTGATAAGCGTCCAATAAAAAACCGGATTCAAGCCCCAAAATCAAATACCTCTTTACATATAGCTGGGCAAATATCTCGCGGAGGCTATCATTATATTCTTTAGCATGTAAGCGACTATCGGTAATAGCAGGGGATTTTTGCAAATAGCTAATAGCGTCATCCAGTCTTGTTTTAAAAAAAACAGCGGACGCCGTTATTCGGTCCTGTACAAGGGGACTTTCAACAGGCTCCTGGATAATCAGAGTTTTTAATTGCGACTGGAATTTTAGCCCTACATCTTTAATCCCGTTGATATTTTCCAATAAGCTAAAAAGCCATCCAGTCGTTTCATTATTAAAAGAGCTATGGTGTTCGCCGACATAGGATATTAACGTTTTACAGTGTTCAACCGCCAAACCGAATTCATACACCGATATCAAAACCGTTAATTGATAGTTTTTCCTGGCTGTTGCCAATTCGTTCTGCAGCTCTGCGGAAGACGAACGACTATTGGAAAAAGCAACGATTCTGCTATCACTATGCAGGCTTGATGACCGAACCTTGCTTTGCAAAATCATTCCCGATAAACTGGTGCACCGGCTTAATGCTACATATACCTGGCCGGGCGCAAAAGCGTCGCCCGCATCAATGATGGCTTTTTCAAATGTCAGTCCCTGGCTTTTATGTATGGTAATGGCCCAGGCCAGTCGCAATGGAAATTGTATGAATGATCCCAAAGTTTCTTCTTCCAGTTGACGAGTGCCTTTATTGACGGAATAACGGATATTGTCCCATGTTTCTTTGGTTACCTCTATTTCATCCGGCTCATCCTTGCACCGAACAAAAATTTTATCGGTTTCTATCTTGGTTATCGCACCGATCTTTCCATTGAAATAACGTTTACCTCTGTCGGCCGTATCATTCTTAATAAACATGACCTGCGCCCCAACCTTTAAGGTTAGTTGTATTTCGACCGGGTACGATTTTTCCGGGAACTCTCCCTTAATTTCAGCGGTAAAGAGTTGTATTTTGCCATTTATTTTTTGTAATTCTTCGATATTCGTAGCATCGGCTTTCCTGTTATGCGTAGTGAGAATGATATAACCGTCGTCTTTCGACCTTCGGAAATCCGGAATAAACCGGCTATCGAGAATTTTTATTCCCTCCTCATCCATGTCATTATTACGGACCTGGTTGAGCAGGCGGATAAACTGTTCTTCGCTTTGGCGATAAATTTTGGTGAACTCTATGTAGACCGGCGGTTCTTCAAGGATCACCTTACTATCGAAAAAATAGGGGCTATTATAATATTCAGATAAAATCTGCCACTCCTGGTCAGGTACTACCGGTGGCAACTGGAACATATCGCCAATGAATAATACCTGTACTCCTCCAAAACGCTCAAATCTTCTTTGCCGGATATGACGCAAGACGGTATCAATTGCATCAAGTGTATCGCAACGAACCATGCTGATCTCATCAATAATGAGTAGTTCCAATTCCTGTATTACTTTTTTCTTTTCGCCGGTCAGTCGCAGTCGGCTCAATAAGCTATGCCTGTCAGTAATAGCATCGTTATTACCAAACCCCTTTGATTCAGGAATAAAAGGCGAAAAAGGTAATTGGAAAAATGAGTGAATGGTGACTCCACCGGCATTGATAGCAGCAACTCCTGTCGGCGCTACAACCGCCATTTGCTTGGAACAGTTTTGCCGGATATACTTTAAAAAAGTTGTTTTACCTGTACCAGCCTTGCCGGTTAAAAAAATACTGCGGCTGCTTTGGTTGACAAGGTCCGCGGCAATATTGAAAATGGTATTACTTGTATCGGGGGTGATGGTTGCCACGGTTGTTTTATTTTAGCCACAGATAAACGCAAAAGAACACAGATCCATCAAAAGAGGAGATCATCAGGTTATCGAAAATCGGCACTACTTATTAATCTTTTGTATTCCAGTCGGCGTTTGCCAAAGTTAATAATCAAGCCTATTGTATGGTTGGATACACGCAAATAGTTTAATGTTTGCGCCATATGGTCTTCAGTAATTCCTTTATCACTTGACTTTACTTCAAGAATAACCTGATCATAACAGATAAAGTCGGCAAAAAATCTGTGTTGAAGTTTTTTGCCCTTATAATTGACCGAGAGTTCTTCTTCACGACGATGAAGAAGTTTATTAGTACCAAACTCCATTTCCATGGCGTCTTTATAAACTGCCTCTGAAAAGCCATAGCCTAGTGTTCGTTGCACTTCCATACAAACACCAATAATCTCGTATGTTTCCTTCTTTTGCGGAAAATTATCCATAGTGATTTTGTTTTAATTAAGGCCACAGATAAACAGCTCAAAGCCCAGTCTTTTATCTGTGTTCATCTGCGTTCATCTGTGGCCAAATCCCTACGCCTCACTGACCTTTGCTCCAAGGAGTAGCAACTCACTCACCTGAACTTCCGTGATATATTTTTTGTTACCGTCCTTATCATTATAGCTGCGGTTGACCAGCTTACCTTCAATGGCTACTTCCTTTCCTTTGTCAAGATATTTTTCGGCGATCTCTGCTACTTTGCCCCAGGCTACGACCCGGTGCCACTGCGTCTCTGTTATTTTTTCTCCCTTGGCGTTGCGATAGCTTTCGTTCGTGGCAATATTGAATGTTGCCAGCTTCTTACCACTTTCCATTTCTTTTACTTCTGGCTTACCACCCAGGTTGCCGATCAATTGTACTTTGTTTTTTAATGCGTACATAGTTTTAAGTTTTGTGTCCCGGAGTTCCGGAACGGGTTTAAATTTTGTTATCTCAGTCATCCAACCATTGTAGCGGATTGACCAAACAAAGATGGGGTCACGAAAAAGAGGGAGCCGGTTTTTACCCGTTTATTCCCGAAGCTAAACGTGTAAAAACGTTTGCACACGGATAGAAATCCCGTATCTTATTCCTTGAAGTCGTTACTATGAGTGTATTTGAAGCTAAAAACTGTGTTGCCTGCGGAAGGCCACTAAAAGGAAGGGTTGACAAAAAATTCTGTGATGATAATTGCCGGAACAACTTTAATAACCAGCAAAAAGCCAAGGGCAGTCACAGTACCTATGTCAGAAATATCAATAATACACTGCTCAAGAATCGAAAAATTCTTGAATCGATCTTGCCTGCCGGAGAAGAGACGGCAAAGGCCAATAAAGAAAAATTACATCGATTAGGGTTTCAATTTAAATACCTGACACACACTTACACGACCAAAACCGGGAAGACCTATCATTATTGTTATGATTATGGCTACCTGGCGCTGGAGAATGAATGGTATTTAATAGTGAAACGTAAAGAAGAATAATACAGTTAGTGCAATTTGATTAATATGTCAAACCCGGTGATATGCATTGGAGCTGCTTTTGTAGATGAACTTTTTCATGCTACCGGGGAGATGATGATAGCAACTACAAACGACGCGGAAGTAACAAGGACGGCCGGTGGGGTTGGCCGGAATATCGCACACCTGCTCGCTTTGCTCGACGTTCCTGTTCACTTGATCAGTGTTTTTGGAAATGATAGTGAAGGTGATTGGCTAAAGAAAATTTGCACAACTGCCGGGGTTGAGTTGGATGCTTCTATCACCAAAGACGGTTTTTCAGGAAAATATACAGGCATCCTGAAATCAGACGGCTCTTTGTTTTTGGCTTTCCTGACCAACCCGGCCAATTATTTAATTACACCTGAACATTTAGAGGAGAATAAACAGTTGCTAAATACAGCTTCTTTTTTATTGGCCGATACCAATATAAGTTTCCAAACGATAGACTGGCTGCTGACATTTAGTAATCAAACCGGTATTCCATTAATTATTGAGCCCGTTTCCGTACCACCAGCAAGAAAGTTAAAACAGGCAAATCTCAACGGGCTATTTCTGACCACACCCAATGAAGATGAATTACCCGTGCTTTGCTCAGATGCCGCCCGGACCGAGGAGCAACACATAGACGAACTATTAAAAAGAGGTGTACGCAACATCTGGCTTCATAAGGGCAAACAGGGCTCTGCATTTTATTCTAAGGAAAAGCAAATTTTATTAAATGCACCTTCCATCAACGTTTTGGATTCAACCGGTGCCGGCGATGGCTCTCTCGCCGGGTATATATTGGGAAAATATCTCGGAAAAGAAGATATTGATTGTTTAAAACTGGCTCATACATTGTCGGCGGAAATTTTACAGGTGAATGGAGCTATTGCCACTCAACTTGATCAGCAAAAACTATTGACCTTTGTTTCAAAATATTATCCTGAACCATGAACCCTTTTTTAAATATACATCCTGAAGTACAGGAGGCGCTGAACGATGGCAAAGCCGTTGTGGCGCTGGAATCTACAATTATCTCACATGGCATGCCTTATCCCAGGAATGTGGAAACAGCTATTGAAGTGGAAAATACCGTAAGAGCAAATGGAGCGGTTCCGGCAACGGTAGCTATTTTCAATGGTACCTGTCATGTTGGGCTGGCGAATGAACAGCTTGAATATTTTGGAAATGCAAAGAATGTATGGAAGGTGAGTCTGCGGGACATGCCCTATGTTATCACGAAAAACTTATATGGCGCTACCACAGTCGCCGCTACTATGCGGATTGCGGCTATGGCAGGGATAAAAATTTTTGTAACGGGTGGTATTGGCGGTGTACATAGGGAAGCTTCTTCCACGATGGACATTTCTGCTGACCTTACGGAGATGGCGCAAACCTCTGTCGCTGTTGTTTCCGCCGGTGTAAAATCAATTCTTGATATCGGGCTGACATTAGAATACCTGGAAACAAAAGGAATACCTGTTGTTACCTTTGGACAGGAAGAATTTCCGAGTTTTTATTCGCGGAAAAGTGGCTTTACTTCCCCCCTTCGGTTGGACACCAGCAAAGACATCGCCGCTATGTTACATGCCAAATGGAGACTGGGATTAAGGGGTACTGTTTTAATTGCGAACCCCGTACCCGCTGATCAGGGAATAGACGCTGTCGAAATGGAAATTTATATCCAACGAGCATTGAACGCTGCAAAAGAAAAGAACGTTCGCGGAAAAGAGGTCACTCCCTTTTTATTGAAATATATTGCTGAACATACCAACGGCGAAAGCCTGGAAGCAAACATTGCCCTGATAAAACACAATGCTAAAGTAGGTGCTGAAATTGCGGTGGAATATGCGGCTATAAAATAAACAACGCGACCATTAGGCCGGAAGGCTCCTCGTATTTCTCGAAAGCAAGGATATATATATGGTAGACAAAATCCTATTAACAAAAAACCCCATCATTACTGACGAGGTTTTTAAAGCTGTGGTGTGGCGCGGCCCCGAACGTTCGGGGGAACCGCCGACATTAAAGAAATTCTATTTTAAACTTTTCCTTTGCAATCCGCTTAAATTCCTGCCGAAAAGCCTCGTCTGAAATCAATTTTATGATGAATGCTTTTGATTTCATCGATTTTATATATCGTTCAACCTTAACGGCGTCTTCTTTTGATACGACAGACAGGACCAATTTTACCTCCCAGTCCCTTGCATAGGCTGTGCTTGATCCTTTGTAAACACTTTAATTATGCTGATAGACTCGCCCGATAGGGTCGATTGACTCACCAACGTAGAACTTGTCGAAAGCAGTAGTATATATAATGTAGACAAAGTGCATAGAATACAAAAAACCCCATCATTGCTGACGAGGTTTTTAAAGCTGTGGTGTGGGGCGGGATCGAACCGCCGACACAAGGATTTTCAGTCCTTTGCTCTACCGACTGAGCTACCGCACCCTAACTTCCTTTTCGGGGGAGCAAAAATAGGAGTTTCAGGCAAAAAACGGAAATGTTTTTCACACTGTTTCTACATTCCGTATTGACTTAAGAACTTGATCCGCATGATCTTCAGCTGTTCCCAGTTAAAATCATATTCTGACAGTTCTTCCTGTGCTATTTGTAAGGACGAGGTTTCGCAGGTTTTAAAATATTCAAGGATTTCGTCCTGCTCCGTTTCGTCCAGCATTTCATCTATGGCATAATCAAGGTTAAGTTTGGTACCGCTGGCGGCAATGGTCTCCATTTCTTCCAGCATTTCGTCCATTTTCCAGCCTTTATTCCTCGAAATGGTCTCCAGCGGAACTTTCTTATCAGTATTCTGAATAATATATACCTTATTGCCGCTTTTATTCACTACGCTCTTCATCACAAAATCATCCGGCTTCTCTATATTATTTTCTTCCACGTATTTCGCCACAAGTTCAACAAATGGTTTACCATATCGCAGCGCCTTTCCTTTACTTACCCCCTGGCATTTTTCCAGGTCGGCGACAGTTGTCGGATAAAGCGTTGCCATATCCTGCAATGAATTTTCAAGAAAGATCACAAACGGTGGCAGCCCTTTCTTTTTTGCTTCTCTCTGCCTCAACTCTTTCAGCATTTCAAATAATTTCTCATCAGTTGCCGAACCATTACTTGCTTCAGTGCCTTCTTCATCATCGGCATTGGCCTCATCATATAAGTGATTGAGAATAACCTTGAATGATTTTGGCTTCTTCAGAAAAGCTTCACCTCTTTTGGTAAACTTAAGTACACCATATTCTTCAATATCCTTTGACAGCATTCCTTCCAGTATCAATTGACGAACGAGTGAATTCCAGAAAAGACTGTCTTTTTCTTTGCCACTGCCAAACACCTCGAGTCCATCGTGCCGGTACATTTTATTCTGCGGCGTCAGCTTTCCCATGATGATCTGCACCACGTATTCCGTGGCGAATCTTTCATCCAACGTTTTAATTACTTTTAATGCTATGACTGCCTCATCTTTTGCTTCCACCCTTTCCTTCGGTTGTTTGCAGTTATCACAATGCCCGCAATTTTCCGTCTCATACTCTTCCCCGAAATAACTCATCAAAACCTTGCGACGGCAGACACCACTTTCAGCATAAGCTACTGTTTCATGAATAAGCTGTGCTCCCACTTCTCTTTCGCTGAGCGGTTTATCTCTCATCAGGTGCTCCAGCTTACTCACGTCTTTATGCGAATAATAAAGAACACACTTTCCTTCCAATCCATCACGGCCGCCACGACCGGTTTCCTGGTAATAATTTTCAATTGACTTGGGGATATTATAGTGAATAACAAACCGAATATCGGGTTTATCAATGCCCATTCCGAATGCTATCGTTGCACAGATCACCTGAACTTCTTCACTTAAAAATTGGTCCTGTCTGTCAGCTCTCAGCTTACTGTCAAGTCCCGCGTGATAGGCAACGGCTTTAATTCCATTCGCCATTAAAATATCAGCCAGCTCTTCCGTGGTTTTGCGGTTCAATGTATAAATGATACCACTTTTGGTCTTCATCCCTTTGATAAAACGGACAATACTTTCATCCGTTTGCGCCTTTTTAATTTTGGGCAATATTTCATAAAAAAGATTGGGACGATTGAAAGAAGAAATAAAAATATTCGGATTGTGAAGATCAAGATTCTTGACAATATCGCTTTGTACTTTCGGTGTAGCCGTTGCCGTTAATGCGATCACCGGGATATCCGGGTTTATTTGAATCATCATTTCGCGAAGGCGGCGGTATTCCGGCCGAAAATCATGACCCCACTCGGAAATACAATGCGCCTCATCTACGGCAAAAAATGAAATTTTTAGATCGGAGAAAAATTCCAGGTTCTCCTGCTTGGTCAATGTTTCGGGAGCAACATATAACAATTTGGTTTTTCCACCGAGCAGATCATCATGTACTTCTTTTATCTCTTTTTTTGTCAGCGTTGAATTCAGAAAATGCGCCACTTCATCATTGCTGCTATATCCACGGACCAGGTCCACCTGGTTTTTCATCAGGGCTATCAGCGGAGATACTACGATAGCCACCCCTTCACTTACCATAGCCGGCAGCTGGTAGCATAAACTTTTTCCACCACCGGTGGGCATGATCACAAATGTATCGTGGCCTGCCAGCAGCGATTCAATTACTTTCTCCTGTGTTCCTTTAAATGTTGAAAAACCAAAATGCTCCTGCAGGGCTTCATGCAGATCGAACGGAAAGGGTTCGGTTCTTTTTTTCGCAGGATTGGTTTCCTTAACCTTAGCTGGTTTCTTTGGAGCGGCTTTTTTTGCTGTTGATGTTCCCATGTCTCAGATTTTCTCCCGAAGTAGTTCCCCGGGCCATCGCACTTATACTAATGCAGATTTTATTAAGTTACTCAATTTTGACCG
>JANOCH010000580.1:0-2522 GCA_031412015.1 Chitinophagaceae bacterium | reverse complement strand
GCCATATGCCCCTATCCCCTAAAGGGGAATATTTAAGTTTTCAAAATTCCGCCACTGACATATTTCACCAGTTTTGAATATTAGTTATTGAATTTATGTTCCCAGCTTCAGTTCCCCGGTCATCTTCGTTGCGACACTCCGTTCTGGGTTCCGTTCGCTGCTCAGCAATTGTCCGTATAAAATAATTGATTCTAAACACTTTGAGCCTCCGTAATCCTTTCCTCACAATCCTCTCAATCTTATAAAATCTTAGTTCTTTCCTTTCGCCTGCGAATTTAGCGGATTGCAAATAAAGAAGGACGGCTTGATTTTCAGGTATCCGACTTATCCACACGCGGGGGATAAATGTGGAGAAAATGGAGTTCGTCTAAGTTTGAAACTACCTGAACCATTTACCAGTTGTTCCATTTTCTATTGGAAGAGAGATATATTTGGGAAAACCGCCTTTAAAAATACAAGAGTTATCCGTCACGCCGAAACAGCATTCTAATTTATGAATCTAATAATAGAATATTTCAGACCCTACTTTGAACAATTATTGCCGGGCTCATTGATCTTGCTTAGCACTTTACTTTTCCTTTTTTTAGAGAGAAAATTCCCGGGAAGGGAATTGCCGGTTTCAAAAGGCTGGTATTTTCGCGCCATTGCGATTAATCTCGTACAGTTTCTATTAATAGGCCTAAGTGGAATTACATGGAACAAGTATTTCAGGGACGAGTCACTGCTTAGTTTTGGAAGTTGGAGCAATCCTATCGTCGAAGGCCTGGTGTATTGGGTCATAGGCACGTTCATTTTCTATTGGTGGCATAGACTTAGACATGCCAATGGCTTCTGGCTGATATTCCATCAAATGCATCATAGCCCAAAAAGAATTGAGCTTTTAACATCGTTTTATAAACATCCAATTGAGATTATTGCTGATTCAATTATTACAGGCTTTTTGATTTATTATGTTTTAGGTGGCACAGCCCTGGCAGGTGCATGGACATCCTTTTTTGGTGCAACAGGCGAATACTTCTACCATTCAAATATTTCGACCCCCAGGTGGTTCGGATATTTTATTCAAAGACCTGAACATCATTCCATACATCATCAATTAGATGTCCATAAATATAATTTTGGCGACATTACCTGGTGGGACAGGATTTTCGGAACATTTAAGGAAGCGGATGATTTTGTTCCTCAATGCGGCTTTCCAAACGACAATGAGACTAAAGTGTGGGATATCCTAAAGTTTAAAGACGTATATAATTCATAACTGCACAGCGTATCCCCTGAGTCGGGACGGTCTTAATTTATTAGTGTTCAGTCAAAAGAAATGGTTACGGAGGCTGTTGGAAAATGGAAAGAACAAAGACCTGAAGCCGTAAACGGATAACGAAAGGGTGGCACGGTTCGAAACCGTGCCACCCTTTCGTGTAAACTATCTTTGACCTTCATAGTTAATTTTTATTTGCTCATCAGGCAAAGCCTTGGGTTTAGTGTATGAATAATAACTCCATGCCGCAAAAAGCAGGATAATAAATGTCAATACCAACCCCGCTATCCACCACGGCCGCTGATTTACCAACGGCTGACGGGGCAATCGAACATGCAACTTTCGAAAATTCTCAGGCTCCATAAAAATGATTACCTCCTGAAATTACATAAACTATCATAGCCGTAGTTACCAATCCAAATTTTATCAATTCCTTTAGACATTTTACCAAATGATTTGAATGTGCCGGCTCTTTTTTGTTGTAGCTTAGAATTCACAATGACCGCCCTGTAAAACTTCCCTGACTTCTTTCGTCCTTTCTTTACATATCCTGTTGTGGAAACCACCATCCGATTCGGATAACTTCTAAAAACAACAACATGAAACCTTTTTACCTGCTTCCTGTGTTTATTGCAATCAGTATCGCCGCTACTGCACAAGTAGAAGGCGGCTTCTCTTATTCATTGTCTTTGCCGCAAAAGGAAATGAAAGAGAACATCAGGCCTGCCCACAGTGCGAATTTTATTTTTACATCTCATTTTAAAAAGCTGCCTAAACTTTCCTGGGGCATTGAAGCCGGCTTCGGACAATACGCTTCCTTCACCAAAGACCAGGACATACGTTTCCCCGATGGAACCGGGATCAATACAAAAGTCAGCTATAGCAGCAATGTTGCCACCGCGGGGGTGCTGGCACGTTACACTTTTTTAAAAGTGGCGAAAGTGAATCCTTTTGTAACGGGTAAGCTGGGCTATGCGAGTTTTTTCAGTAAAGTGATCGTTGCTGATCCGGAAGACGAAGATGATTGCAAGCCACTGGATAAAAAAACACCGATCCGTGATCATAGCTTCTTTGCTTCCTACGGAGCCGGCCTGCAAATAGACGTAAGCAGTAAGAATAAGCCCGGTAATGCGTGGCTTGATATTACCGTAAGCCAGTTGCATGGGAGTAACTTAAGTTATATAAACGTTAAAGACATAAAGAAACATATTAATAACGATCCCAATAGTCCCATTCCCAATTCGGACAAAAGTGTTCCGTTGAC
>JANOCH010000579.1:0-2560 GCA_031412015.1 Chitinophagaceae bacterium | reverse complement strand
GCGATTGCGAAAGGTACTTGATCAGGGCGAGTATCATTCTTTTTATCTCATTTAGAATATCATAAAGTTCTTTAAATTTTTCCTCCTGGACATACCTTCTGTCCAATACCCGGTAAAGTTGAGATTGACTTTCACACGTGGATGCATGACTGACTTCAAGAAACTGAATAAATTCAAGGTTTCCTCCTCTACCAAAGCCCTCCGCGATATTATCCATAATCGAACCGCTTGAACCGTTGAGTTGGTCACGCAGTTTGTAATCCTTTGAAAGTTTTGTTTCTTCACAAATAATAAAAACCTCGTTGCAAAAAAACCTGGCTTTCTGCCAGGCTTTTATATCTTCAAATTTAGTTAATGTTGCCATAACAAAACGTTACGCCAACAAACTTAGAACTTTAAAACTAAAAACTTATGAACTGACTTATGGCATAATGATCAGCGGCTTTGCTCCAATGATCTCTACCAGTTCAAGGTCAAAGATCAGGTCCTCTCCAGCCAAAGGATGATTCGCATCCAATATTATCACTTCTTCCTGTACTTCGGCCACTACTACCTGGAACTGCTGGCCCTGGCCATCACTCATCGACAAGGGCATACCTACTTCTATTTCCATGTCCTTTGGAAAACGGTCTTTCGGCATGTCTATGATCATCTCCGGGTTCTTTGGTCCGTAAGCCTCATCAGCAGGAATATTGATGGTCTTTTTATCGCCTACGGTCATCCCCGTCACGCCATCATCAAAACCCTTTATGACCATACCACTACCCACTTCAAATTCCAATGGTTCGCGGCCCTCTGATTTATCAAATGTTTCGCCGTTGGTTAAACGACCATGATAGTGCACTTTTATCTTATCTCCACTTTTTACCTGTTGCATTTGTGTTTTTTTAAGTTTTTTGAATATAAAATGGCTTGCAAGGTAGCCCTTTTCACCGATGCAACCACTTAGAAATTTTCAATCGTCTGAATCTATATCTTGTTGTATATTACTCCGTACTTTAATGATAAAAAATAGCTATGAAGAATTTCCTGCTAAGCTGTATATCCGCCATATTGTTCACCTCCTGCCAGGGACAAAAAAATAGTCAACAATCCCCAGACAATAACCAACGAATTATACCGGCTGCGGAAAGAATCAATGTCTATTTACCACTGCTTAAGGGCAAACGGGTCGGCATTTTTGCCAATCAAACCTCGATGGTAGGAAATACTCATCTCGTCGATACGTTGCGCAAACTCGGCGTCGATATCAAACTGATCTTCGGACCGGAACATGGTTTCAGGGGTACGGCCGATGCCGGCGAAAAAGTCGGGAACTACATTGATGAAAAAACAGGCATACCCGTTGTGTCATTATACGGAGCAAACAGAAAACCCTCCGCCGAGGATCTTAAAAAAGTGGATGTACTCATCTTCGATATACAGGACATTGGCGTTCGATTCTATACCTATATTTCTTCATTGGAAGAATTTATGGAAGTAGCATTTGAAAACGCCAAACCGCTAATGATACTCGACAGACCCAATCCAAACGGTCATTATGTAGATGGCCCGGTATTGGACAAGAAATATAAATCCTTTGTAGGAATGCAATCGGTACCGGTGGTGTACGGCATGACGATCGCAGAGTACGCTATGATGATCGCCGGTGAAAAATGGCTCAATGATAAAGCTGATAAGCGATATGACTATTATCGCAATTTTGCACAAAACTCAGTCGATACTCCTTTTCATTTCCAGATCATAAAAAATGGAAACTATACGCACAAAAGCAAATATGTTTTACCAGTTAAACCGTCTCCCAATATTCCCAATATTCAATCTATTTATTTATATCCCTCAACTTGCTTCTTTGAAGGAACTGTATTAAGCGAAGGAAGAGGCACCAACAAACAATTCCAGGTATTTGGTCATCCATCCCTACCAAAGAATCTATATTCCTTTACACCCAATCCAAATGAAGGCGCTAAAAACTCTAAATTATATGGACAGGTTTGCTATGGCTGGGACCTGAGTGGCACGACTGAAGACGTATTGGCAAAAGTGGATAACAGGATTCAATTGAAGTGGTTGATGGAAGCGTATCGGTTGTTTCCAAAAAAAGATAGTTTCTTCATTTATCCCAAATCCGGGAAAATGGAAGAATCATTTTTTAATCGACTGGCTGGCAACAATGAGCTCTGGCAGCAAATAAAAAATGGTGTCTCAGAGGCTGATATTCGCAAAAGCTGGGAACCTAAGCTAGGTGAATTTAAAGCCATGCGGAAAAAATATTTGCTGTACGAAGATTTTGAGTGATCAATAGTTCGGGAGAGCCGAGTTACTTTAAATAAATTCAAATGAGAAAGATAATCATCCTGTTCATCTTTTGTAATGCTGTCGTGCAGTCATTTGCCCAACCGATCTCCCGCCAATCCATTGAAAGCAAGGTGATCGGCTGGATGAAAGTCTACAACTTCAAAGGTTTTAAAGAAGGAAAAAAAGTCGATGATAAATTTTATTCCGTCGCGCAGTTGTCGCTGTGCGATTCATTCGCCAACTGGATGCAGGCAAGCTATAT
>JANOCH010000578.1:0-7549 GCA_031412015.1 Chitinophagaceae bacterium | reverse complement strand
CCACTCAGTTTGCCAAACACCAGCTTCCCTTTATGGCCCTCCACGGTCGAGATGGGGAAATGAGGAATATCGGCATAGGCCACTTCTTTTTCCACTTCTATTTCATCGACAAAATTGCCAAGCCCGCTGCCCAATACAATGCCCACAGTTGGTTTATTGGCATACTGCGCCTGTAAAAATTTCGCGGTCTCTTTGAGTTGATTCAGTATTTCGGTAGCCATGCTGATTATTAAGGCAGCAAACCTAGGAAAAAAAGACGAAGTCAGAAGTCCGGGGTCCTAGGTCGGAAATGTCCGACATTTAGAATCTCCATCTTTTTCCGACTTCCGTCCCGATAGCTATCGGGATCCGACTTCCGACTTCTTCTTAATCCCTATCTTCGCAGCAAATTTTTTTGATCATGAATCTCCACGAATACCAGGCTAAAGAGTTATTAAAAAAATACAATGTTCCGGTACAGGAAGGCTTCGCCTGCACCACCGTGCAGGAAGCTGAAGATGCTTACCGGCAGATAAAGACGCAGACCGGCAGCAAATTCGCCGTAGTAAAAGCACAGATACATGCGGGCGGACGCGGTAAAGGAACCGTCAAGGAAAATGGTATCAACGGAGTGAAGGTGGCGAAATCATTGGATGATATCCAGGACTTCTCCAGCAAAATATTAGGTGGAACGTTGGTGACTATACAAACAGGCCCTGCCGGGAAAGTGGTGAATAAGATCTATGTGGCGCAGGACATGTATTATGATGGGCCAAGCGAAAGAAAAGAATTTTACCTGTCCATTCTGCTCGACCGCAGCAAAGGACAAAATGTGATCATGTATAGTACCGAAGGAGGAATGAACATAGAAGATGTAGCGCATAATACACCGGAGAAAATATTCAAAGAATGGGTACATCCTTCCGGTGGCTTGCAGGGATTCCAGGCAAGAAAGATCGCTTTCAACCTTGGATTGAGTGGTGAAGCTTTTAAAAATTGTGTGAAGTTCGTGACTAATCTTTACAATGCGTATGTGGGATTGGATTGCTCCATGCTCGAAATAAATCCTTTGTTCAAAGCCTCCGATGATAAGATCATCGCGGTGGATTGCAAAATGGGGCTGGATGAAAATTCATTAATGCGTCATGCTGACCTGGCTTCATTGAGAGATACAACAGAAGAAGATCCCACCGAAGTAGAAGCGGGGAAACATAATCTGAACTTCGTAAAACTGGATGGCAACGTGGGTTGTATGGTAAACGGCGCTGGTTTGGCCATGGCTACCATGGATATGATCAAACTAAGTGGTGGTGAACCAGCCAACTTCTTAGACGTAGGTGGTACGGCCAACGCACAAACAGTGGAAGCTGGATTTAAGATCATCATGAAGGATCCTGCTGTAAAAGCTATCCTGATCAATATTTTTGGAGGTATCGTTCGTTGCGACCGTGTAGCGCAGGGCGTTATTGATGCGTATAAAAACATGGGGAATATTCATATCCCGATCATAGTCCGTTTGCAGGGCACCAATGCGATAGAAGCGAAAAAACTGATCGATGAAAGTGGTTTGAAAGTACAGTCCGCTATTTTGTTGAGTGAAGCGGCGGATCTGGTGAAGAAGGCGGTGGCGTAAATAAAAAGTTTTTAAAATAGTTAATCCCGTTCACTGAAGTGGACGGGATTTTTTTGTTGAAGACCAGTTCTGTTTCGATTTGGAAATGATTGGGTTTGGAATAAAAGCATGTAGTGAAAAATCAGGTAGAGGTTAAATTTCCCAAAATGGGAACTTTTATTTATATTTGATCAAATTCTGCAGGTGAGCGTAATTGCCAAGAAAACACTCAGGGATTTTTGGGCTAAGCATTCGGATTGTGAACAGCAGTTAAAGGCGTGGTTCCAGGAAGCCTTGAAAAGTCAATGGAAAAAGCCGGGCGATATAAAAAAGGAATATCCCAGTGCCAGTTTCCTGCAAGAGAATCGTGTGGTGTTTAATATAAAAGGCAATAGTTACCGGTTAATCGTAAAAATTAATTACGATTATCAAATGACCTGGATCCGTTTTATAGGGACACACGCTGAATATGATAAGATCGATGCCGCTAACATTTGAAGTATGAAAATTAAACCCATAAAAACAAAGAAAGATTATCAGCAGGCCTTAGAAAGACTTGAAGTGATCTTTGACGCCAAAAAAAATTCCGCAGAAGGCGATGAATTGGAAGTATTGGGAATATTGATAGACAATTATGAAAACAGCCATTTCCCGGTTGGCTATCCTGACCCTGTTGAAGCTATTAAATTCAGAATGGATCAGTTGGGCTATACTCAAAATGACTTAGCCAAAGTCGTGGGGCTTAAAAGCAGGGCCAGTGAGATCTTAAGCGGCAAAAGAAAGTTATCGCTGGAAATGATCCGTCAACTGCACAACCATCTAAAAATACCTACCGAAGTTTTGATACAGGCTTACTAAAATGAATACCTGATCTCAATCCTCATCCATCTCCAGCAACAAATTAACGATCAAAGCCGTCCATCCCGTTTGATGTGAAGCACCTAAACCCTGGCCGGTATCGCCATGAAAAAACTCGTAGAACAAATGATGTTCTTTGAAATGTTCGCCTTTCCATGGTGGTTGATTGCTGGCATGATACTGGAACTTTCCTTCATCGTTCCTTTCAAATATTTTCAACAGTCTTTTGGTAAGCTGGTTGGCGATCTGTTTCAGGTTCAATTTATTTCCTGACTTAGCCGGAAACTCATACGTGTATTTATCGCCATAGTATTCATAATATTTCCGAAGCGAATTAATAATCAAATAATTTAACGGCAACCAGATAGGCCCCCGCCAATTGGAATTACCACCAAACATGGAGCTTGAACTTTCCCCTGGTTCATACTGGATACTGTAATCGCTTCCCTGGTATCCGAACGAATAAGGATTCTCCTGGTGGATCTTTGACAGCGAGCGAATACCATAGTCGGATAAAAACTCCGCCTCATCCAATAACCTCTTCAACAAGTGCTCCATCCTATCGCCGATCATGATGGCAAATAAATAATTGCCGTCCTTATTCTTTTTATCAATATCAGAAATGATACGGGTGAGATCAGGTCTTGTAAGCCGGATAACCTCTAACCTCGTATTGAATTGCCGCAGTTGTTCAAACACATTGCTATGCATGATCTCAACCGCCAGCAAAGGAATGATGCCCACCAAAGAACGGATCCTTAAACGCTGGCTGCTTCCATTTTCAAACTGAATGGCATCATAATAAAATGCATCCTGGTCATCCCATAGCGAAATATCTTTCTTACCGATATGATGCATGGCCCAACCAATATTTAAGAAGTGCCGGTAGAATTTGGCGGCCGATTCTTCATAAGCGAGGTTGTGCTGCGCCAATTCAAGCGACATCCGCAACATATTGATGGCATACATCGCCATCCAGCTGGTAGCATCGGCCTGCTGTAATTTTTTTATACCGGGTGGCATGTGATTCCTGTCGAATACTCCGATATTATCCAATCCAAGGAAACCACCTTCAAAAATATCTTCACCATTCGAATCCTTTTGATTGACCCACCAGGTGAAATTCATTAATAGCTTTTGAAATGCTCTTTCCAAAAAATCCCAATCGGAAACTCCGGTCTTTTTCTTATCGGCTTCATAGACATACCAAACGCCCCAGGCATGCACGGGAGGATTGACATCACTGAAGTTCCATTCGTAGGCGGGGATCTGTCCATTGGGATGCATATAATATTCGCGAAGCACCACCAGTAATTGCTGCTTTGCAAAATCCGGGTCAACATGCACAAACGTGGCCGCATGAAAAGCAAGATCCCACGCCGCAAACCATGGGTACTCCCATTTATCCGGCATTGAAATGATATTGCGGCAAGTAAGATGTTGCCAATCATAATTTCGTTTTACCGTGCGATTAGGCGGCGTCTCACCCGGCTCTCCAAAAAGCCATTTGAATACGTCGAGATAATAGAATTGTTTGGTCCATAATAACCCGCCGGCAGCACTCCGCAATAATGCCTTATGATCTGTCGACAAATTCTTTGGTGCAAGCTGATCATAATAGTGGTCGGTATCCAACCGGCGTCTCGCAAATATGTCTTCGAACCCTATCCAGGGATCATCTAACTCTACTTTGCTCAATCGTATGCTGAACGTTTTCGATGCTCCGGGCTGTATCTTTTCTTTTAACCAGATAGCCGCTTTGGTACCCTGCTTTTCGGGGTTGACCGTGTTCTCCTTATTGACGATATAGTTGTTGATACCGTCTTTTACAAAAACAGAATCATTAGAACGGCCATACATCCGCCAGCTATTGGTTTCATTATCACAAAACACTTGCTCACCGCCCTGGTGATAAAGAAAAAAACTACCGTTGCGTGAGGATCTTGTCTGCAGGCAATTATCAGAAATTGAAACGATCTCAGGTTTGCTGAAACGACCATTGTGTTTCCAGAAATTACGAAACCAAAGATGTGGGATCACATGTATCGTAGCCGCCTCGGGTCCCCGGTTATATACCGTGATCTTCATCAGGATATCATTGATATCCTTTTTCGCATATTCAATATAGCAATCGAAATAGCGGTCATCCTTGAATAGATCCGTATCCAATAATTCATATTCAGGACTCAGGCGACCCTTCCTGTTTTTCTGAAGCAGGTCAAGATAAGGAAACGCCTCCTGCGGATATTTGTAAAGGAATTTACAATAGGAATGAGTGGGTGATGAATCAAGATGAAAATAAAGCTCTTTTACATCCTCGCCGTGATTACCTTCTTCATTGGTCAATCCAAAAAGCCGCTCTTTCAAAATCGTATCCTTCCCGTTCCAAAAGGCTGGGGCAAGACATAATATCTGGTCGGCATCACAAAAACCAGCGATACCTTCCTCACCCCAGCGATAAGCATAACTCCGGGCAAGATCATGATTGATATAGCTCCAGGTATTTCCATTGGGACTATAATCTTCCCTAACGGTGCCCCACTGGCGATCAGAAACATAAGGCCCCCACTTCTTCCAGTTCCGGTTATTGGACGATCGGGAAAGGCGCTCATTTTCCGCATTGCTCATTTTATATAGTTAAATTATTTAATATTTTACTTTCCTATTATTTTGGTCCAATGTCCTTTCAGAATCGTCAATATTTGGACATTTCTATTAATCGCAATATAATGGAAATTTTCTCTTGTCGTCTTTACAATCATCAGCTGTTTGAAACCGACCCGGATCATCCCTGCAATCGACTATTAAGAAAAAATAAACCCCGGCCGGAAGGCCAGGGTTTTAGTTTTATTAGTTGAGTCATTCGTTAATTGATCTTCAGCACCGTTATCGTCTTTCTCTCCCCTCCCTGCATCACTTCTACAAAATAAAGACCCGTTTTCAATTTATCTCCAAACCGAAGCGCTCCCGCCGCATTGACCCTTTCGTGTTTCTCCATTACTTTACCAAAGTTGTCCGTGATGGTCACCGTCATCGGTTCGCTCTTTTTTGTAATGACAGACAGAGTAAAATAACTTCTGCTCGGGTTAGGACCAGCTATTATTTTCAAACTATTGCTTGAATCGTTAATACCAGCAAAAGGTGATAGTTGCCCGTTGAGCCATTTAATTGGCGGCCAGCCATTTCCATGGCGATCATCATCATCATCGTCATCGTCATCATCGTCATCTTCATCATCATCATCGTCATCATCATCTTTACCGCAAGTGATCTTCTCCCTCCGGCTATGATGACCCGTATAATCTCTTACGAGTTTTTTGCCAGTTGTAACCTGCACCAGGTCTTTCTTATAATTTTCCGGTGTTCCCGCCTCGTCATCATTCACGTACGGATTCGATCTCCAGCCACTTACCGGTTTAATTAAAAGGCCATCGTGACCAACAAATTTACTATAAACAGCGGCGGCCCATTTCCAATCAAGCGACACACCGGATTTATCAATTGTTACATCGGCTGTCCATGTCACGTTCCTGATATTCCTTGGCAACCTTGTTGGCACTAAATAAGACAACCCTCCCATAAATACATCATCCCTGAAACTCAGCGGAACATTTGTTTCCCAAACGTTGTTAATGAACTGTGTACTGGCCGACCTTATATCATAAGCAAAGCGGATACGTGAATCGGGAACAGTCAATGAATATTTTTTACCATAGACGGTAAAATTGATGCGGCTATTGGTCACCAAAATAGTTACCGGATCTTTCTTGCCCCATTTATAAATACCGGACGGGTTAAACGAACTATTAAACCAGATAAAGTGTCCTGCCTGTATGCTTTTTGCATTTAAATGATGTTTGATCGAAGTAGTGATCACACAATTGGCACCCGGGCCTTGCGAAGGATTCACCGTCACCACTACATTCTCTTTCGTGGTACATCCGTTTAATGCGAGTGTATATTCATAGATCACATTGACCGGCGAGTTTGTGGTGTTGATCAATGTCTCCGTGATATTGCCTGAACCGTTTGTTGCTGTATTGCTGATCCCACTCACCACTGCCCGACTCCAGGTAAATACCGTACCGGTGCCTGAACTTGCCGGAATATAATTGAGAGCAGTACCATTATTCACTGTAACAGCCAGATCACTGGTTAACGCAGGTGGCGCTGTCACCGTTAGCACAACCGGTGAAGAATACACCGATCCTTCGGCGTTGGTCCATACAGCACGAATGATCTTGTTGTTATCCGCACTGTTCACCACGAAACTTAATGTGGTACCGGTAGCGCCACTGATATCTGTCCAGTTTATTCCATCAATACCTGATTGCCATTGAACAGTCGGCGCCGGGCTGCCACCTGCTTCGGAAGTGAAACTAGCAGTCAATCCTTCGCACAATGCTACTGGGATTGGTTGTTTGGTAACAGTTGGCGGCGTACCACCATTGGTCCTGGTAAATACAACATCCACCCAATAATTGATCGACTTAAATTCAGTGGTTGGGAAAGTTGGCGCATTGGCATAAACGAATACACCATTAAATCCATCTTCACCGTCAGCCAGGCCGCGAAGCGGACCATTGACCACTGCTTGTGTAAAATAAGAAGGCGTTGATGCATAATCACCCGAAGGGCTAAAAGCAGAAGCTACATAGGTAACTCCGGCAGTAATAGCGACAGGAGTACTAAACAATACTTCCTGCCAGCCTGATTCTGTTTCGCTGGTAAAAGTAGCCGTTGCAAGACTGACACCGGCGGTAGTCCATAAACTACCAACATGGGTGCCGGTAGTTCCCGATCCTTTGTAGTACCGGATACCATTGATAAATCCATTTTCTGTCGCCTGGAATTTTACACCAATCTCGATTGGCTGGCGATCATTATCCAAAGGTTTGACGGGCAAACTTCCCGGAGGGAATATATTACACGGACAAACATCAGGTCCGATCGTCACATTCGTTGCATCCACCGGAACTTCTATATTACCACTATCGTCAACTCCTCTTGATTTGATGGTGGTATTACCTTCTGCATCCGGAACCCATGTATAGGTCCAGGTGATACTCTGATCAGCTACATCGATAGTCGCCGATCTCC
>JANOCH010000577.1:0-3488 GCA_031412015.1 Chitinophagaceae bacterium | reverse complement strand
ATGGTGAATGATTTTCTATCGAAGTATGGAAAATTCAACTGCTTTACGGACTATAAAAAAATGATCAGTGAAGTAAAACCGGATGCGGTTTTTGTAGCCGTGCCTACCAAATTTCACTATACAATTATCAAGGATCTGCTGGAACAAAACATGCATGTTTTCGCCGAAAAGCCTTTTTGCTTAACGGTGGCGCAGGGCGAAGAACTGGTGAAAATAGCCGCGGCTAATAAAAGGGTGAACCAGATAGGCTATCATAACAAATTCGTCGGCACATTCCGGGAAGTGAAGAAGATCGTTGTCAGCGGAGCGTTGGGAAATATCTATCATTTTATCGGGGAAGCATACGGACCTGTTGTTACCAACAAAAAACAAGATACCTGGCGTTCTGATCCGTCGGAAGGTGGTGGTTGTTTGCTGGATTACGCTTCACACGTTATCGATCTGATCAATGATATTTTATCACCGGTGGCCTCGTCAAAGGGTAGCTTGCTTAAGTCAGTCTATTCGGCGAATGTCGAAGATGCCGTTTATTCGTTATTGGAGCTTACCTCTGGCGTTAGTGGTGTGCTATCGGTCAATTGGAGCGATGATACTTATCGTAAGATGTCGACCTCTGTAACGATCATCGGCACCAAGGGAAAAATTGTTTCCGATGCCAATGAGTTAAAGGTATTTTATAAAGACACTATTCCTGATGGCTATTCAAAAGGCTGGAATGTAAAATACATTACAGAGCTGACAGAAGAAGTTGACTTCTACCTGCGCGGTGAAGAATATTCGGCACAGATAGATTATTTCGTCAAGGCGGCCTTGGGAAAAGTGCCCAACACGATCAACACCTTCGAATCGGCCTGGTATACAGACAGGGCTATATCAATCATTAAAAACAGCACAAAATAATACGTGATGGAAAGAATTCTTTTTGGCGATAACCAGTTTTTTGCGGTTAACCACATTTCAGACGAAAAATCCAGGGCCCAATCCATCAAGTTCAAGGATGACCAGGCTATTATCAAAACACTGGACGACGCAAGGGATGCCGGCATTAATACCTTCATGTGTACCACGCATGACCGTATTCTCAATATTTGCAATATCATCCGGGCGAACCCTGAGAAATACAAGGATTTTCAAATATTTCCCTGTATGCCTTATGCTCACAAATACGCTAATGCCGTTACAGAACTAGGCATTGTTGGTACACTCAAACAATATGTACCGGGAAACTTTTTCGGTTCCCTGTTTAAAGGTGGCGTAGCTTATTTATCAAAGGACTACCTGGCCATCATGGAACTGTTGATAGATTCAGAAGTGAAAATGTTCAAAGGGATCAAGACACCGGTTATATTCCTCCAAAACGTCATTACAGATCTTTTGCTGGGCCTTAGAGCGGATGAGGTCTTGGTAGCTTATCACCAGTATATCAAAAAGAAATATGACGCGGAAGCCGGTTTCATTACGATGAACATGCCGAAGCTGCTGGATGTACTGGAAAAAGGGGGCGTTCAGAATCCTATCATTTGTTCCTCTATCAATAAAGCGGGTTTCAGGATGTCGGGGGGAAAGGATATTTATGAGCAAACACTAAAAACAAGAAAGGTAAGAGCCATTGCCATGCAGGTATTAGGTGGCGGGGCAATCTCACCAAAAGACGCGATTGAATATGTTTGCAAGCTTCCGAATATTGAATCTATTTTGTTTGGCGCTTCTTCCAAAGGAAATATCGTGGAGACGGCCAGTTTGATCAGGAAGTTTGACCAGAATTGATTTTCACCAAAAATTCTATATTGAAAGGACGAGTCATTATTTGACCCGTCCTTTTTATTTCCCGTTCGTTGCTGCTTTTAGCCGTCAATGAATGATGAATCAATACCAATATTTAATTGTCAGTTTCGGGGGACCAACGCCCGGGTGAGTGTCCTCACGCACCCGAGCCAGCGGACATTTTACATTTCAAAAATAAACCGGTATGTTCGTTTGAGGACTACTGGTGTTTTAAAATACTTCCCATAAATCTTTTAGAAAAATAAAGCATTTTCATCGCGTTCATAATATCTCGCAGACGAATACTTGTAGTCGCAAGGATCGCGGGCAAGTTGCCAATGCTCCGCCAGTGGGTTATTATGAATATATTTTAATTTTTGGAAAGCCACTTTCCGGCTGAATAGGGGGACAGCCAAAGAATCGCGTTGCCAGAATTCATATTTTTTATTCGCACTATTCACACGGAATTCGGCTAAATGACTTGGGGATGCCTGACGCAGCATATCTTGAAAGCAGTGAGCCGTATACTTTAAAAAAGAACCCTGAGGGCTTTCCTTTCCATTGGGTTCATTAACCCGCCAGATCGTATGCAGATGATTGGGCATTATAACAAAGGCAAACACGTCTATTTTATTGTGATCTGTTAAATACTGCCAGGAATTAATAATTACATCTTTATACCGGTCATCTGCCAGCAGGTGCTTCCAACTGTTAATTGTTGCTGTCCAAAAATAAATTTCCCCTTCGTCAATATGCGATTTTCGCTTCCTTTCAAAAAATGCTTTATCCATAATTGAAAATAGGAAATATGAAAAAAAGCGGCAGGGGTAAAAAACAGCTAAATACGTCCAAAATCCTATGGACGCTCTAAGTTAAATACTTATTTACCTTATCTTAGTTATCAGCGTTGCGGCGTAACGGATGCGTGGCGACACGCATACGGGCTAAGCTGATTTATTGCTTATAGAATAAGTCTCGATCAGCCGGAGGACACGCACCCCGGCGTTGGGGTTTTAATGTATAGCCGTAATTTACAAATGATCCCGGTTTTAGTTTTTGCATGTTCAGCTTACGTCGTTTCCCTTTTGCGGTGTCTGTAATAAAGCTCTCAAATAAAGAGATCATAGATAGTTGCTTTTTCATACCCGTGTTTTTAAAAGTGAAGAATAATTTATCGGGTAAATGATATATTTTTAAGTGGAGAATAAAAGTTCTTTGTACAAGATTACTATCGCCAAATGGATAGTGATCTTGTACAAAGACCTCATCTATCCGAAATTATTGGATAATTCAAAGAACTTGTTTGTATTTGGTAAAGTTATAATTAATAGAATACGGCAGTAAGTCCTGAGCAATATTCTTATTTCCTGAATTAGTTTATAAAAACCGTTATAACCCTAAAAACAAAACCGCCCCAAATACTGGGGCGGTCTTTTGTTGTAGAGTATGGTTCAATTAGAACTTAATGAACGTCGTTGCCATTTTCTTGTAACCGAAAGTCGAAACCTGGATCACATAGCTGCCTGGCGTCAGTTTGCTAACCGTAACAGGTACTGAATAAGCCCCTGCCGGTTTGCTTACCTCCATCTTAGGCAATACGGCCTTACCAGTCATGTCATACACATTGATCGTTACTCTTCCCGGTTTAGGATTCAGTAAGCGAATGTTGATGACATCCGTTGCCGGGTTTGGATACACCACTACCGGGTTGGTGAAGTTTCTGA
>JANOCH010000576.1:0-20084 GCA_031412015.1 Chitinophagaceae bacterium | reverse complement strand
CCTATGACCGGGAATATTTAAACAAAAAAATAGAGAGCAACTAAAAAAGCTACTCTCTATACAGGCTGGCTTGAAGCCGCCTAAAAAAACAAAAATAAATAATTTAAATCACTTGGTTCTTAACACAGAATCTTTGTGGGATAAGCTACAAAACAAGCAATGAGTTTTAGTTGACCCGCATGTATCAACAGTATCAGGTTTCCCTCAAAGAGCTCAAAGAAAAAGTCTCCGTGGCCCTGGCGTCTTGTGGAATATGCTTCAAAACGAGCAATGAGTTTTAGTTGACCCGCAGGTTTCTTGTTTGTCTTTCCATCATGCGATTTACTCCCGGTGGCATGCCTGGCATTCCCGGCTGAGCTTTTCCGCCCATCTTATTTAGATTGAACAAAAGGCTTACCATAAAGTAGCGGCGAAGTACCATGCTCCTGGTATCCTGTATATAGTTATCACCTGTGGTGCGGGAAATATTCTCGTTCTGGTTCAAAATATCATTTACAGAAAACTTGATCTCCCCGTTCTTCTTTTTAAACACCTGCTTGCTAAAGCTGGCATTCCATAGCGGAATACTTTGATTGAAACCTTCGGCACGGCCGGTATTGACCAGGTAATCAAAATTGGTGGCGAGTATAAAGTTCTTGGGGAAATTGTAAGAGAAATCACCGGAATAGGTTTGTGTGAAGTAATCTTCATTTAATAGTTTATTGACAGAATAGGTAACATCCGTGTAAGCGATATTCAACCTTACTCCCACATCAAATTTATCTTTGTTGATATTGATCCCCGCTCCCTGCGATACGGCAAAGATGTTACCGGTATTTAGTTGTTTATATAAAAGGCTTACATCCCTGGTATAAGACATGCTATTGGTAAAATTTAAACTGGATCCTTTAAGTTTAGGATTTTTAAAAGGAAGACCCAGCGTTACAAAGGAAGAGCCCTGGAAATAACCGTTCACATTCATGGGCTTTACCAATTGTACATTGCGGCTGAGCGTATCAATGCTGTTCACGATCTTATTGCGGGTAGTAGAAAAATTAAGATTAGCGGCGATCAAACGGAACGTAAGAATATTAAATGTATTGAACGACGCATTCATATTATGATTGAACTCCTGCTTCAGATCGGGATTACCCGTAGTTACATTCAGCGGATCGGAAACATCCAATACATTTTGCAATTGTGAAATACTCGGCTGGTTGGTTCTTCCATTGTAGCGAAAACGAAGGTTCTTCGTTCTTGCCGGGGTAAAGTTGAAATTGGCGGTTGGGAAAAAGTTGACATAATTGCCCTTGCTCAGGGAATCTTTTCCGGTAATGGCCCGGTAGCTCAGGCTTTCCAGCGTAGATTGCTGCACGCCGATACCAAACTGGTAATTGTATTTTTTATGTTGCACCCTGAAATTGGCGCCGACCCGATGCGCCAGGAAAGTGTTTTCGAAATTATTGGTCAGTAAAAGATTGGGCGTTTCGTATTTTCCTGTGGCGGCATCATAATCATTGGTCAGCCTGTTGGACCGGCTGACATTATTGGTATATGCATAATTCAATTCCAATAATTTGTTCAGGCCAAATGGCTCGGTATAGGAAGTGCTGAGCACATTGTTATTGGTCCGGGTGTCTTGCTGGTTCTGCTGATTTTGCAGTATTACTCTGTAGGGCGTTCCATCTTCCCGGTAAAATTCGTTGTTCGATTTGGTGTACCCCTGGCTTTCGCTCCTGCCAAATGTATTATTCCAGCCCAGCGTAAAGGTTCGGCCAGTCTTCCGAAACTTATGACGGAACAATAAATTGTTGTTCCAGTTCAGTCCATCTCTTTCATTGCTGTTTTCAGTGGCGCCGTTTACCGACAGGTATTCTTTGGTCTGCAGTTGGGAGGTAGTGGTGGAAGTATTGCGGCTGTAATTTTCTGAATGTTGAACGGTGAGTGATGGCGTATATAAGATCGAGTTCATCGAATCGATCTGGTATTCAAAGCGAACATTGAACCGGTGGTTTTGATTCTGATTATTGGAAACGGATTGCCTGTCTAAGATGGCGATGGAATCAGCGAAGGTGCTTCTGCGCAAAGTGTTTTGTTCCTGTGCTGTTTTAGAATTCGAAAGAAAATAGCTGCCGGTGATCTTCATTTTACTTCCCCACTGATCGGAATAATTAAGACCGGCCGAAAGCGATTTAATAATTCCGGTTGAGCCGCTACCACCTCCACCGGAAAATCCGCCCATCATTCCACCGCCACCGCCCAGTATCGCTCCCTTCAATCCAACTGCATCAAAATTCCCTTTCATCCCGCCACCACCACCAAAACCACTAAAGCCGCCCATCGAACTGATGATATCGGAAAAAGAAAATCCCTGCTTGTTTATGTTGTTTGTATTGAAGAGTAGGGAGATCCGCTGGTCGCCTTTGAATTTGCTAATACTAAGATTGCCTTCATATCTTCCTTTGTCACCATGTGCAACTAATGCTCTTCCGAAATATCCCTTGTTACGGTCTTTCTTCAGTTTGATATTTATCGTTTTGCTTCGGTTGCCATCATCTATTTTAGTAAACTTGGCCTGGTCGCTCATATCATCAAATACCTGTACACTTTCGACCATATCGGCTGTCAGGTTTTTGGTAGCCAGCTTGGGATCATTGCCAAAAAACTCTTTAACATCCACCAGCACTTTCTGCACCTGTTCTCCCTGCGATTTTACTGTACCTTCTTTGTCTACTTCTACGCCGGGAAGTTTCTTCAATAAGTCTTCCACCGTGGCATTGGGTTGTGTTTTAAAACCGCTGGCATTAAATTGTATGGTGTCATTTTTTACTACGATCGGCGCTTCACCGACAACCCTTACGCCACCCAATGTTTTATAATCTTTGGAAGGGTTTATTTCTCCTAAGTCCATGAGTTTTTTATCTGTGGTAACAGCTACTAATTTTTTTAATTCAAGATAAGCCTGGTGAGTAATGATGAGCCGATAATCACCCGTCGCCAAACCCCTTACTTCAAAAGCGCCTTGCTTGTTGCTAAGGGTAAAGGTGACCAGGGATGAATCTTTAGCCTGTAAAACAGAGATCGTAGCATCAATGATCGGTTGTTTGCCGGAAGTATCTACCAGTTTTCCTTTGATGATACCATCTACTTTTTGGGCATGGACGACAGAAAATAATAGACCAAGAATAAAAAGTAAGGGGAGCTTTCTCATATTGGTTGTATAGGTACGAAATTAGACGTAAGAAGCGAAGATTACCTGTGGTGGTGGTGGCTGAAAGCTGGTAAAGTAGGTGAAATGCCCTAATCAATAGACGAATGGCGTTTGATTATCTGCCGGAAAAAACAAACCCCCACATCATAGGAAACTTAGCGGGCTGTAAGAGAATCAACGATTCTTGCCGCAATCGTTGTGACCAATTCGGAATCTTCATACGATATGAGCCATTGTCTTTTCTTTTTCGTGACTGGAAAATTAGTCCTTCTTACTCCAATGAGGTTTGCGCTAGAATCAAAAGGAAAAAGAGAGATCATTTGTTCAAGTGGCGACGCCTTTTCCATTTGCTTAACAACATACTCTTTGTCGTTTTATAGCTTTTCGGCTATCGCTTTCACTTTTGCTGTATCACTTCCTCCAAACATGCCATCAAAATATTTTTTATAAATTACCTCCCTTTCTTCGTTAATAATGAATCTATACCCGTTTGCTTTTAGCGTATCAGTAATAAACCCCTGAATGGCCACACCTAAAACAGAATCCTTGCTGTCAATACTAACTGGTATACTTTTAGCCAAAATAAAAGAAGCGATCTTCTTTCTTTCCTCACTCGGGGATATACCGGTTTTTGCGGAAGTAGAGCATTCATAGATTACCAACATTCCAATAAACAGGAATAAACCTATTCTCATGTGCGTTCAATGTTGTGAGATTAAAATACCAGTATTCATTTTTCTAACTAAACAAATACTCCACATCCTCTCTCGACAGACTCTTCACAAACGTAGAATCATCAGCTATCAGTTCTTTAGCCAGGGCCCGCTTCTTATCCTGCAGTTGCAGAATTTTATCTTCAATGGTATCTTTGCAGATCATGCGGTAAGCGAAGATATTTTTCGTTTGCCCAATACGGTGCGTCCGGTCTATCGCCTGCTGTTCTACTGCTGGGTTCCACCAGGGGTCAACGATATAGACATAATCCGCCGCGGTTAAATTCAAACCTACTCCACCGGCTTTCAGGGAGATCAGGAAGACCCTTACATTATCATCGTTTTGAAAACTCTGTATGGCTTTTTCCCTGTCCGGCGCAGAAGTGCTTCCATCAAAATACTCATATTTCACACCCAGCTCATCAAGCTTGCCTCTTATCAATGCCAGCATCCCGAGAAACTGTGAGAACACCAATGCTTTGTGATTACTGATATTTTCCGTTATCTCCCTGGTCAGCTCATCGAGCTTGATAGAATGGTTTTCAAATTTTTCTTCTTCATTTAATATTGCAGGAGAGTCGCAGATCTGGCGCAACTTCATCAACCCCTGCAGAATGGTAAGCTGCGATCTTTGTATACCCTGCTCCTGAATAGTGCCTAATATCTTATCGCGGAATTCATTTCTGTATGCATCATAGATCTTTCGCTGTTCATCTTCCATTTCGCACCAGAGTATCATCTCCAGTTTTTCCGGAAGATCTTTGGCCACCTGTTCCTTTGTTCGGCGAAGAATAAAAGGATAGAGTATTTTTTTTAAATGCTCCTTTCTATCCTGTTCACCAAACTTATCAATCGGTATAGCGAATTCCTGGCGGAAAAATTCCATCGTACCCAGCATACCGGGGTTCAGGAAGTGCATCTGGGCAAAAATATCAAAAGTGTTATTCTGCAATGGCGTACCGCTCATGCACAAGCGGTTCTTCGCATTCAGCAAACAAGCCGCCTTTGTTACTTTACTTGCCGGGTTTTTGATCGCCTGGCTTTCATCGAGTATTACGTAATCAAAATTTACACTCATCAGCAATTTAATATCGCTGCGCAAAGTGCCGTAAGTAGTAATGGTCACATCATGATCCGTGATTTCTTCTTTCACCCTTGTACGTGCCGGACCATGATGAATACGATAAGTAAGCTTGGGGGTGAATTTTTTTATTTCATTTTCCCAGTTGTAAATAAGCGTAGTAGGACAAACTACCAATGCTTTTAAATTGTCATGCTTACTTCGGAAATGATCGAGGAAAGACAGCGCCTGCACGGTTTTGCCCAAACCCATATCGTCGGCCAGTATTCCTCCCCATTTGATCTCTGTCAGGTAATTGAGCCATTGATAACCGGCCAATTGGTACGGGCGTAATATAGCTTTCAAATTCTCCGGCGGTTCTATTTCTTCTATCGTATTAAGTTGCCGGATATTTTTATATTTCTCTTCCAGCTGAACAACCAATTCTTCTTCGTTCCGTTCTTCATACAATTCATCTACCACACTCAGGTGAAAGCGGGATAGTTTAAGATTATTGTTGGTTCCTTCTCCTACTCTGAAGAGCAAGGAATATTTTTTCAGCCACTCGTCAGGTAAAATTCCCAGCGTTCCGTCATTGAGCTGAACAAACTGTTGCTTATTCGCCAACGCTCTTTTTACTTCCGCCACCGTTACCCGCTGATCCCCGAATATGATATCCACTTTAGCATCGAACCAATCCGTATTACTGCTGATAAAGATCTTGGTTTGTGGTTTGGCGGTATTGAAACGAAAATTCTTCAGGGCTTCAAAACCAAAGACAGGAGTTTTTATCTCCTTCATGGCGTCTACAAAAAGGAAGAACCAGTTATTCTTTAATACATCCGGGCCTTTCAATGCCAATGAACCTGTTTCTTCGCTGACGATAAAGTTGGAATGAAGACCCTGCAGTTTAGCTATGAATGCATTTTCCGCTACCCGGTTTCTATGAACGATCATTACTTTATCACCCTGCGGCACTACGATCTCATCACGGTCCCTTGCCTTGGTCTCATACCCTTTATATGAAAAGGAAGGTTGAAAAACAAGGTAGTCTCCTTTCTCTATTAAAAACAATTTCACTTCCGGGTCACCATCCTTTATTTCCTGCACGATGGATTTGTCAAAATCAACCTGGTGTTCCTTCGCCAGCGGTAACAGGAAATCATTCAACTTTTTATTCCAGTCATCGGCTGTCACCTCCATTTTACCGGTTGGTAAAAAATCATCTATCAAATGAATCACTTCATTGTTCTTCCACAAGTGCAATTGCTGGTTGTATAAAAAGAACAGGGGGCTATTACTCTCATTCTGGCCCAGGTCATATTCGATCCCATTCGCATTTACGCGGCAGTGTATGGTATAGTTCGCCCCGCTATCTACCGGGGTCTTCTTTACATGAAAATGCGGTTTTGCTTCCTCCTTTATTACCTGTAAGGGTTCAAGGTTGCTTGTTTTAAACGCTTTATTCGCAGGTAATAAAAAGAAGAAAGAATTCTCAGCTTGTTCACTGCACAATTTTTTCAGCCTTGGAAACAGGTATTCAGCCATCAGCTCTTTGGTTTCACCGGGCAGGTCATCTTCCTCCTGGTGAATGATATTTTCCCAGATACCGGAAAATGGAGAGTTGCGACTGATATATTTATTGATCTCCGCATCCTGTAGTTTACGAACTACGGTCAGCGTTTGCCTGTCTTCTTCCGGCAGTTTCTCTGTATCAAGATAACGGCTGATATCAGGCTTTTCGGCATTACCGGCAAAGCCATCATTTTTATCATTGGGCTCGCCGATCACCGCATCAATGGTAAACCAGGGATAGCTTTTTTTATTGAAATTAAAAACAACACCCAGTCTTTGCATGGGAATGTTTGTTTCTTCCTGTACTATGACGGGAGCTTCTATTTCCTTTTCTTTTTGTTGCGGAATGATCACTGGTCTTGTAGGTGCGGCCAACGGCGCTACTCTTTTAATACTGGCATCCAATACCCGCAAAAAAGGCTTGCCGTCTTTATAGGCGAACTCGAACTTTCCTTTGAGGTCGTCGTTCAATGAATAACCGTATGCCTCCAGCAATTTATTTTTATCCTTGTCCCAATTGCGGATACTATCAAAATAGTTAGCGCCGTGTTTGGTAAATAATTGGAGGAAGACGATCACTTTGGGTAAGCAAAGCAAATGCTCGGTATCATCATAATCACAACTGGTGTCGAAGTTTCTTTCTTCATTCTTGCGGATAATGACGGAATAAGGCGCCCCGTATAAAGTGATGGAGGCTTTTACTACTTCGTTCTCGGCCAGTTCAATTTTCGCTTTTTGTGTCTGCAGGAATTTTTCCGCCTCTTCAAAAATTTCTTGCGATGAAAGCATCCGGAGCATTTTTACTTCGATCATCTTCATCTTGGCGACCGTATGGCGCTGATCATACTTTACACCGTCGGCCTGCAATTGTCCCCTGTCGATCATTTCCTGCAATTGGAACAATGCCGCTGTTTCATGACGGCAGATATCGCCGATATTATAAGGGCAACTACAGCGAAGTGAAAGATCTTTTGGATCTTTAAAGCGTTGAATGTTTACTTTATAGTAAGTGGAGTAACTATCATCTTTCACTCTTAAAACAGCGGAGCCAAAAAGATCATCGTATTCAACCAGCTCAACAAAGCCAAGGGTATGAATTTTTTTTCCACGACGGACCACTTCATCGGTTCCATGAGTGTAAACGTATTTGAGCAGGTGCGGTAGAGCCATTTAATCTTTCAATTTGCAGTTGGCCCCGATTAAATCGGGGCAAATTGCCCACTGCCAACTGACGATAGGGCAATCGGCAAATGTAAAAGAAACTGCGCTGGATTTCCTTATAAAAAAGGAGAAATAAAAAATAAATTTTATAGCCTTTTTATGCGATGAAAATGAACTATCTTAGATGATTTTTTTCGCCCAAAACCGAATTTTCTGTCGTGTTCTTTTAACCCTGTATTTACAGGTTACGGTTCTATTTCACGGTGAGTTTGCCTTCATCATATACCGGCAATACGTTGGCGCCATCAGCGGTAAGGCAATAACGGATATCTTTTTCCAGACCAAAGTTCATCAGGCGATGATAATGGGATGCCTCATTTTTTTTCATAAAAGCAAACAGGTCTTTCTTCGCTTTATCGTACATCGTTTCGGCCAGGTGTGATGAATCGCAGTTGATGGAAAAATGCGGACCGATATTGGAGATCACTGCTCCGGCAAATAACATGTCTTCAATATTAACCCGGTCTTTCCAGGCGGCACAACCGAGTATCACATTTTGTTTGGAAGCCAGCAAATGATCACAAACAGCGGAAAGATTGGGAAATGACCCCGTGATGATTTGCTTGGCACCTTTTTCCAGTGCCATGTGCAACAGCCTGGTTCCATTGGTGGTCGTCAATACCAGTGTTTTTCCCTCCACAAAATCACGGGGATATTCAAACGGAGAATTGCCATATTCAAGACCCTCGGCAATTTGTCCATCCCGTTCACCAGCCGTGATGCCTTCTATTTGCCGGCCTATCTCCATGGCCCTTGTAACACTATCAACAGGGATGACACATTTGGCGCCATTATATAAAGCGGTAGCGATAGTAGAAGTGGCCCTCAACACATCAATGATCACAACAATGCTATTACTTACATCATATAAATTCAAAAGAGCAGGCGACAGAGATGTATGCAGGGTGGGTCTATTATTCATGCAGTCTTAAAAAAATAAAGGAACGAAAAATAATCGGGTTGTAATCGGATTTATTTGGACAGAAACTTTCTCCATTTGTCTGTTTCCGCCATCTCTTTAAGCACTTTATTCCTGTGCTCTATTAGTTTTTTTATATAAGATCTGAGATAGAGTTTTTTGAACACTTTTCCAACCGTTCCGTAAGGAGCTTCGAACTCGATAAGATCGATCATAATAGTACCGTTTTCACAAGGCTTAAAATGGTGAACATGTTTCAGCATTTTAAAATCGCCTTTCACCTGTTCATCAATAAACATATCCGGTTTTTTCATCTCGGTGATCTCGGACCGGTAAAACCTGGTTTTAAATAAATGCTTCGCTTTCCAGGTGACTGTTTCATTTTTTTCGATCAATCCGAATCGAATTCCCGCCACGGCTTCCTCCTTATGCTTATTCATAGATTCTTTATGTACATCTATATTGCGGGCCAGGTCAAAGACCCTGCCTACCGGGGCTGCAATAAAGGTAGTAAGATGAATAGTGGGCATGGTTCTTTCTGAACTTTTGAATTTTAACGGCTTTATTATAGCAAAAATCCAACCATTTTGCTTTCTATCAGAAAGGCATTTTTGCTACTTTGGCCTGCAGTAGTTTATCCCGTACTTTAATGAAGATTGGAGTATCAATACCCGCAAAAGCCGTACGAACATATCCCATACCGATGGCTTTTCCAAGGCTGGGAGATTGTGTTCCTGATGTTACCACACCAATAACAGCCCCTGCCTGGTCTTTAATTTCATAACCATGACGGGGTATGCCTTTTTCGATCATTTCAAAACCCACCAGCTTTCTTTCAACTCCGGTTGCTTTTTGCTTTTCGAATAGTTGTTTTGAAGTAAAGTCCTTTGTGAATTTAGTGATCCAACCCAAGCCTGCTTCTAATGGAGAAGTGGTATCATCAATGTCATTCCCATAAAGGCAAAATCCCATTTCCAACCGCAATGTATCCCTGGCGCCAAGACCAACGGGTTTTATTCCTTGTGCTGATCCTGCATTAAAAATAGCCTCCCAAACTCTGGCCGCATCATTCCCCTGATCTTCAAAATAAATTTCTACCCCGCCGGCACCGGTATATCCTGTCGCACTGATCAATACATTCTTTACCCCAGCAAATTCTCCCTTGATAAACGTATAATACTTCAGATTCAGTATATCTATCTCCGTAAGTGTTTGTAAAATTTTTGTCGCATTAGGGCCCTGTATAGCCAACAGGCAGGTTTTGTCAGAAATATTATGCATTTCTGCGTTTTTAGTATTGTGGCTTTTGATCCAATTCCAGTCCTTTTCAATATTAGACGCATTCACAACCAGCATGTATACTTTGTTTTCCTCAACACAATATACCAGCAGGTCATCTACAATTCCACCTTCCGCATTGGGTAAGCAACTGTATTGCGCCTGGCCATTTTTTAGTTTAGCGGCGTCATTGCTGGTAACACGTTGTATAAGATCGAGCGCATTTTCTCCTTTTAAAATAAATTCTCCCATATGACTCACGTCAAATACACCGGCACTCTTTCGAACGGCCGCATGTTCATCGTTGATACCACTATAGCTTATCGGCATATTATATCCTGCAAATTCCGCCATCTTCGCACCGAGGGCAATGTGTTTATCCGTAAAAGGAGTGTTCTTCATTATACATTATTTGGTTGGCAAATGTAAGAAACTGTTCCCCGATAAATGAAAGTATGCCATGGCTTTCTATGAAAGGATAAAATCTAAACAAGGCAGCCATGGCATACTTATTTTTCTACGCTACCTAAAAGCAAATGAACAGGAAAGATGATCTTCATTTGTTCTTTCTTCCAATGTGGTTTTATACGCTGTAACAAATCGTCAACAGGGTTATAGTTATTTCTCGAGATGAACTTTTGTAAAGCGGACCAGGTATTTAAATAACCTTCCAGTTCTTCTATTGTCCAGTTGTATTCAATAGCAAAAGCAGGAGTAATAATTTTTGTAAAAGGAAATGGAATGTTCCGGTATTCTTCGTCAACGTATTTTCTTTCATTATCCCAATAACCTTCCAGCGTATTGTAATGATGATCTTCTATCAGTGCATTTATTTCGTTGGTGATACGTAAAAGCGAATAGGTCCAGCCGGCAAAAATACCGCCGGGTTTTGTAACCCGTTTTACTTCTTTATAAAATTCATCGAAGCGAAACCAATGCAGGGCTTGTGCTACCGTAACCAGGTCAAAGCTATTATCTGGAAAATCATTTTTCTCCGCTGGTTGAACTGAATAAAAAATATTATCGGAGTGAACGGCATTATCAATTTGTTTTTGACTGATATCTGTCGCGAAAACTTTCAAAAATGCTTTTGATAATTCTTTCGCTGCTTGCCCATTACCGGTGCCGCAGTCCCAGGCAGATTCCTTACCTGTGACATGGCTTAAAATAAAATCATACAATTGCTTCGGATAGGTGGGCCGGTATTTGGCATAACTTACCGACTGTTTGGAAAAATTGTCTTTCATATATTAAAAAAGAATCGAAACTATGGCCCTATTATTGAAATTAAGAAGATGAGTATGTGACTTATTGGGTGAACCAGGGATCATAATTTCAAAAAAAATTACAACGTTTTGCCGGTATGAAAAAGAAATTTTTATTTACAATCTGCATTGTTTGTTGCATCGGACTATTGGCCGGAAATGCACAAAAAGTTACAGGATGTGGTTTTAAGGTGCCTCCACGTTCGTTGTTAAAGTCCAAATTTCAATCTGTATATGAAGCCAGGGATATATTGAAAAGCATGCTGGAAAATATTCAATGGCAGGAAAATTTCAGTATCCGTGAGCAAAACGGAATACGGAATGCTTATGCTACCATTATCAACAGTGTTCGGTGGATAATATATGATAATGATTTCCTCGAAGACATAGATGCGTATGCCTCGACCAAGTGGGCCTCTGTCAGCGTTTTAGCGCATGAAATGGGCCATCATTATTACAATCATGTAGTGAGCAGAACCGGCAGTACGCCGCCCAAAGAAATTGAAGCGGATGCTTTTTCCGGGTTTGTGATGGCAAAATTGGGAGCCACCCTGCAACAATCCATTGCAGCCATGCAAGCAATTGCGTCTGACAGGGCGAGTGCTTCACACCCGGCCAAACAAGACAGGCTTAATGCTATAACCCAGGGTTGGAATTCCGGCAATTCGGGAACATCTGGTAATCCTCCAAGTCCTACAGCACCTGCTCCAACGCCACCGAGCAGTCCCACAAGCCCTGGTAACCCCAACCCAACCAATCCTGGCCAAACCACTCCGGCCAACGACCCCAGTTGGATCGGGCTAACTATTCAAAGCAATAAATCTGAAACTGTATTATTGAGCGATGATGGGAAAAATTTTCAACAAGTAGAGTTAAAAGCAGGGGAGCCTTTTATTTTTAAGTTTGATATTTATAACTACGGTTGGTTAAGATTAAAATATTACAATGGTTACCGTACTTTCAAATTATCCCATGGAAAAGATTATACCATTTTATGGAACCGGCGCACCAATAACTGGACGGTGACGGAAGTACCGGATTAAATGGGATATAAATCTTTTATCGGAGGCCGCCACAAGTTTTGATGATAGTCATTAAAATTATTAAGAGCGATCCTTTAATAGCAAAACTCCAACTCACAGCAAACGGATAGCTGTGCTATTTGACGTAACTACCAGATTGATTTAAAAAATTGCCTTTTCCAAAAGTCAATGCTGACTTTATCCTGATATATAGCAATAATTTTCTAATTGAAGTTAGTTCTGATTTTCCTTGATCTTCATTAACTATTTAATCGTTCTTCAACGAAGGCTTGCCTGGCTCAATCAGTTTATCTATTTTTATCGGTGGTTTCGGCCATTCATTGTAACAAATAAACTGCCTGCTTATCCGGGTTGATTTAACAAAAAATAATAACATCGTTTCTAATACGGCTGACTGCTTTTTTGAAAACAAATTGATCCTTATCTCATGCGAATTTTAATTATTCCTGTTGCTAAAGAAATCGTGAAGCATTTCGTAAAAAAACTCCATCCTTTTATTGGTATAATCTTGTTAATAGTAGCAGGCCCGCAGGTTATACTTGCACAATGGTCTACGAATTCCAAAGTAAATAATGCCGTCTGTGTTTTGCCTGGCGACCAGAGTAACGCTATGGTTACTGTCGATGGTACCGGGGGCGCCATCGTAGCCTGGGGCGACTTTCGCAATGGGAATTTCGCACTTTATGTGCAAAGGATCAATGCAGGTGGTGTGACGCAGTGGGCGGCAAACGGTGTCCAAATCTGCAATATCCCCAACGATATGTCGGACGTAACGGACAAGTATAGATTGATGGCGGATGGAGCCGGCGGCGCTATTTTGATTTGGCATGATTTGAGGGCCGGTTCAAACCGGGATGTATATGGACAAAGAATCAATGCATCAGGTGTGGTACAATGGGCAGCTAATGGCATAGCAATCGCTGCTACAGGAGGTGACGAGAGCCTGAATGGAATTGTGACCGATGGAGCCGGAGGTGTTATTGTCACCTGGACAAATGGCCTCGGGTATGCCCAGCGTATAAATAGTTCGGGCGCATTGCAGTGGGGCGCTGCCGGACAGACCGTCGGGACCATGGCGCCTAATGGAAGTATTATACCTGTATCGGATGGTGCAGGTGGTGTAATAGTGGTGTGGGAGGGAGTCAATAGCGGTTTATACGCGCAGCGATTCAATAATGCCGGTAACAAGCAATGGGCAGCTGATGGGGTAACGGTATATTCAGCTGGCGGTTGGGACCTCAGCGGTGTTACAACCGATGGCGCATCCGGTGCTATTGTTTTATGGTCGAAGCTGGAACCTTCAAAAAATGTCTATTATGCTCAAAAAATAAATGCTGCCGGCATCATCCAATGGGCAGCAGCAGGTGTTCCGGTCGTCACACCATCCGCCTCTACACGGAACCAGGGGGCGGGTCAGTTAACCACTGACATGGCCGGCGGGGCTTTCATTACCTGGGTTAATGCTGCCGACCAAATGGCCGGCGAACAGGTTCATGTCCAGCGTATCAACCAGTCGGGAACGGCTGTTTTGGGATCCAACGGCTTCCATCTTTCGCAGATAACGGAAAGACAAATGACGCCCGCAATAGTATCGGATAATTCCGGGGGAGCTATTATTTGCTGGAATGATCGCCGAAGTGGGTTTAGTCTATGGGATATCTACGCCCAACGAATTAATGCAAGTGGTACGCGACTATGGCCACTACAGGGCCTGGCAGTGATTGAGGCCGACGAAAATCAAGAAGTGCCACGTTTGGTGTCAGACGGCGCTGGCGGAGCTTTTTTTGTGGGTGGTTGGGATTTTCGCAACCTCGCCTTTCCTGAGAGCGATATCTATTGTCAGAAAGTATGCGCTAACGGCACCATTGGACTCTGCACCGTAGATCCTCCGAAACCCGATATGCAAATTACCGGCCGTCTGCTAAACATTGCGAATGGCGACACAACTCCTTCTGCAACCGATGGGACGGATTTTAGTGATGTAAACATTAACACAGGTCTTACAATGGACTTCTGGATTCAAAACCCGTCGGATGCCCCCCTGGTCCTTATCGAAACGACTATAACAGGTCCCGATTCGTCTTCTTTTCAGCATGGAATGTTATATGGGGCGGTAACGATTCCGCCGCATGATTCTGATCGCATAGGTGTCATGTTCGCACCCCTTACACTTGGAGTAAAGAATGCAACGGTCAGCATTATAACTAATGTCACAGATAAAAACCCATATACATTTGCCGTACGCGGCAATTCCCTTGTTTGCCCAACGATAAAATTTTATACAGATGCCGATAATGATGGCTACGGGGATAAGCTTGATTGGATTGAAAAACCAAAGTGTAAACCTCCTGTTGGCTTTTCAGAAAATAATCTTGATTGTGATGACAAGAATCCGGCTGTTCACCCGGGAGCCATTGAAATTTGTAACGGAATAGATGATGACTGCGATGGCCAAATAGACGAGGGAACTTCAAAAACTGTTTTCTACCGTGATGCCGATGGCGATGGATATGGCAACCCTTCGTTGACAGTGTCGGCTTGCATAGCCCCAACCGCCTACGTTAGTAACAAAACAGATTGCAACGATGCCAACGACGCCATTCATCCCGGAGCTGTCGAACTTTGCAATGGCATTGATGACGATTGTGATGGCCAGATCGACGAAGGAGCTTCAAATACTACCTATTACCGTGATACAGACGGTGACGGGTACGGAAATCCCGCTTTAACAACATCGGGTTGTACAGCTCCAACCGGTTATGTAAATAATAATACAGATTGCAATGATGCTATTGCTGCTATCCATCCGGGCACCGCGGAAATATGCAACGGTGTTGATGATAATTGTAATGGCTTAATTGATGAAGTAGCGCAAAATACTTTCTATCGGGATGCAGACGGCGATGGCTATGGAAATCCTGCTTTAACAACATCGGGTTGTACAGCTCCCACCGGGTATGTTGACAATAATACAGATTGCAACGATGCGAATCCTTCTATTCATCCCGGCGCCCTGGAAATATGTAACATTATTGATGATGATTGCGATGGCTTAACAGATGAAGTCGCACAAAACACTACTGTTTCCACCGGAAATAATGTGAGGTCCTACTTTGGCTACCTGCCTGATCAATGCATTACAAAGACCGCTACGGTTACAAACGGAGTGGCACCCTACTCTTATTTCTGGACTATAGACAGGCCACTTTTATCAAATGTTGTTACGGCCAATGGTGATGAAACGATGACGGGAATTAATTCGCCAACGGTTGAGATTTGTCTTCTTGATACAGCCAACCTCTGTGTAACCATAACGGATGCTAATGGATGTACGTTCACAGGCTGTGCTACTGTATTTGCTTCGGATGTAAGATGCTTTGCCGATAATAGCGGAGGTCAAAAGATCAATATTTGTCACGAGAGTACTACTATTTGCATCAATCAAAATGACCTTGCGGAACATCTTGCGCATGGTGATTATATTGGTGCTTGTGTCGCAGGGTTCACTATGTACCCTAACCCAAGCCCCGGTGAATTGAAATTGTCGTTGAGTTTACCTGATAATACAAGTAGCGGAGAAGTTCAAATTGTAAATTCATTTGGCGTGATAATGCAGCGAATAGCTGTTGGACAACAACAAAACATAATAAATATCACTATTAATCAATCCGGATTGTATCTCGTAAGATTGATAGTAAATAAACAAACTTTCACACAACAAGTAACTGTAATCCGTTAGTGATGATTTTCTTTAAAGACCAACAGTCTATCCGGGTCTGTTGGTCTTTAAAAACAAAAGGCCCGTTACCGGAACCTTTTGCTTGTCCGCTATTGCGAACGTTCAACTTCAACCTTCTTTATTTATCTATTTGCCGGACCATGGTCGTAACTAAGGATCCGGGTCATTTTCCAAACATCATCTTTCAACAACCAGAGATGAGTAAACTTTGCTCGCCCATCGAGCCTTGCTTCTTTTCCATTTTCTAAAATGTAAAATAAGTGTTCGCCAGAAAGAATTGCCCCGTAAATAATCCCGTTGTTTTGCAATGGAAAAACTTTCACCGTGCCCTTCACCTCTTCTCTTCTTATCCTGAAATTGCTGTTGCTGCACAAGTTTTTCTTTATGCTTAACGCCATATTATCGGCGCCCAGTGTTGTGCCGCCTTTGTCATGATAAAATTCAACATCATTAGAAAAAAACTGGTCATACCCGGCCGTGTCGCAACGATTATAAGATTGCCAGAACATGCTATCCTTATGCAGGATATGTTGAGTTACCTTTTGTTCTGCATCCTGTGCATCGGACGTATTTGTAAACACAAGGACGAAGAAGAAAGTAAGTACTGCCGGAAAATAATATTTGTATTTCATGATGCAGATGTTCTATCGCAAGGTTTTTTTAAAAGTTTCTTATCAATGAAAAAACAGGCGATGGGGAAGAAAATGAAGTATGCTCCTCATTATCGTCCATGCTTTCAAGATTACTTGTATTAGATTCCTGTCCCTCATTTTTCTTTTTCTCCAGTTTCTCAATACGCTCCTGGCTTTCTTTCTGTTTTCTCTTCTCTTCTTCAATTTCTCTTTGGATTTCATCCGAAGCTGGTTCCGCCTGTTTATTATTATCCTCACGGTAACGATATCCGTTGGCAGGCTTTGACTGCTCACCAGGTCTGGTCGATTCTTGTTTTGAACCTTCATAGCTTGTCAATTTTCCATCGGATCCCATGGTAAATTCCACACCTGTTCTCCAACGTCGGGTATCGTCATAGTCAAAATCCCAACCATTGCGTGGCCAACGACCTCTTTTACGTTTAAAGGATACTTCATTCAATTTGTTTTCAATGGATTGATCAAAAATTATTTTCTTACCCACAGGAATTCTTATTTCCATTTCTATATTCTGCCCGCGGAACTTACTGGCTTTGTCAATAGCGAAACCGCTGCCAATATCGAGGACACTGTCCTTAAACACGACATTATATTGAATTTTTTCAGCCCGGCCTCTCGCTTCACTTTCAGATCTGCCGGAGCTGTATCTTTTCACCGTTACATGATAGAGTGAATCATCGCTCTTTATAATATCAAATTTTACAAAAGATAATTTTAATGAATCAGGAGAAAGATCCCAGCCCTCACCTTCATCATTTATCCATCCAAAGCTGCCGGTATATTCCAATTCTGGTTGAGAAACCTTTACTATCATTCTGCCTTTTTGGGGTTGTGGAACTTCAATGGTAGTACTTACCGGCTCATATTCACGAAAATCTCTTGTAAGGCTTGAGGCCAGCAACATAACAGCCACCCAACCGAGGGTCCACAAAAAGCCAAAGGTCCATCCGAGATAACTGTTACGGGAACGAACACGAAGGATACGACGAACCAACCAGGTAATGAAGGCAATCAAGGGAACACCCAGGAAGAGTATCAATGTGCCCCATGCATATGCCTGTTGCCAGTTACTTGTCCATAAAAAATTATTGATCGGCCACCAGGCTACTCCACTAAAGATCAAAGCCAGTAATGCTACAAACAACGCAAAGGCAATCGTACCGGCAATGAATAAAAAGAATACTTTGAATAATACACCAATAGCATGACCTAATCCACGTCCGCCGCTGCGGGCTGTTTCTCCTACTTCTGTAGCAAATGCTTTTCCTCTCGTATTGGTAAATTCTTTGGCTTTACTACTAAAATTTTGCGCTGATTCTTTTACTTCTTCACTCCATCCCTTTACCCTGTCCTTCATATTGTCCATTCCTTCCTGCACATTCTGACGGATGCTGTTCAGATCCACTTTCTCACCTCGCATTTCCATTTTTTCATAGTTGGACCTGGCCTCCGGCAATACCATCCATAGTATAACATAAGCAAGTATAAACGTACTGCTCAATGATCCAAAAACAAGGTTGGGGAAAAAATCAAAATCGTGTCTCCAGGTAAATCCATCCAACAGGCTCAGTAAAATGCTCAGGGCGAGAGGGGCTATAAAAATAAAACGTATTGTAGAAGTGCTTTTATTAAAGTATGCTGCCAAACCACCCGCTACACCACCAATCATTTTATCATCAGGATTGCGATACAATCTTTTACCGGCGAAATTTTCGATTTCTTTTTCAGGCAAAATGATCCACAATAATATATAAGCAAAAAAACCTAAACCAAAACCGCCGAATGTTATAATCGCAAATAAAATTCTTATGATGGCGGGATCAATATTCAGGTAAGCTGCGATACCACTGCAAACACCGCCAATGAATTTGTCGCTGCTGTCGCGATATAATCTCTTCTTAGCCCTGGTTTGCGCATGTGAATATTGCTGTTGTTGCCCTGTCGTTACAGGCTCAGCAGCATCCGCGGTATCCGCAGCATCAAAGTCTTCAGGCCTTCCCATGGAAGCCATGATCTCATTTATATCAGCATCCGTAACACAGGCGGCACCCTTGCGAACTTTTTCACTCATCAGTTCGGCTATCCGGCTTTCGATATCGTTAATGATCTCATCACGACCTTCTTCATGAGAAAAATAACGACGAAGACTTTCAATGTACCCCTGCAATTTTTCATAAGCCGAATCTTCGATGGGTATCACCCGGCCGCTCAGGTTTATGTTGATTATCTTTTTCATCTTAAAAAAATTTTGGTTGAAGTTGTTCTTGTTTGTTCTGTGAATTATTTATTAGCTAAAGCATTTACTCCGTTTGAAAGCTCCAGCCAGGTTTGTTCTAATTCCTGGTAAAAAGCCTCTCCTTTTGGCGTAAGTGAAAAATATTTCCTGGGTGGACCCGAATTACTTTCTACCCAGCGATAGGTTAGCATTTCTGCATTTTTCAAACGGGTAAGCAAGGGGTACAAGGTTCCTTCCAGGATCTGGAGATTGGCGCCCCGCATTTCTTCCACGATATCACTGGGATAGGCCTCGCCCCGGCGAATGACGGAAAGAATGCAGAATTCCAATATCCCTTTCCGCATCTGGCTCTGAGTGTTTTCGATATTCATAACTGCATTTTTAATCAATGACAAGTCAAAGATAAGGTGATATTTGGTACTATGCAACACAAAGTACCAAACTAATTCAGGTAATAGTTTATAAACAGGGCCGCCTTCTGGGCTGAAAGACAGGCTGGTACTGATTTTAGTGTTCCCGGCGGATTTAAAATTATTTTTTTACCGGTTTGATAAATGGCAAAATGACGGGACGAAATGCAGTTTTTGACAATATTTCGGGACATTTGCCCAGCATGTACAAGCTCCATTATTACCTTATCCTGCTCTGCTGCCTGGTTCTTTTTTCGTGTTCTGATAAGTATGTCGCTTATAAAAATCGGTATTCCTTTAAAAGCGATACCGGCAAGCCGGATTATATGGACCTGAATTATTGGGCTGCCCATCCATGGAAAAAAGACCCTTCCGACAGCATACCCAGACCATTAACTAATGAAATAAGAGATTCATCTGCTGATGTATTTTTTCTATATCCTACCTCTCTCACCAAAAGGACTGGAATAAAAAGGAAGAACGCTGCTATAGATGACAGCTATATTAATGCAAAGACAGATTATTCAAGCATCCTGTACCAGGCGAGTGTATTTAATCAGCATGCACGCATTTTTTCTCCAAGATACCGGCAAGCGAATATCTCGGTGTTCTTTGATAAAAACACGGAACAGGCTGATAGCATCTTTGAAATCGCTTATTCAGATATTAAAGAAGCGTTTGAATACTATTTATCGCATTGGAACAACGGACGCCCCCTCATTATCGCTTCCCATAGCCAGGGAAGTAAAATGGCCAACCGCTTATTGAAAGAATTTTTTGATGCA